>CATMQD010000168.1 GCA_950073045.1 uncultured Flavobacteriales bacterium
AAGTCTTGGAAGCCTAATCCAGAGTTATTTCTTTATGCCGCCCAAAAAATAAATGCTAAACCAGCCAATACTATTGTCATTGAGGATAGTATGGCCGGAGTAGAAGCCGCCTTAAAAGGTGGATTTAAAGTTTATGCCTTAGTACGGGAACATACTAGAAATCAATTGGCGCAAAGTGATGCTCTCTTAATTGAGCACTTAAGTGAGATTACTTAATTTATAGCCTAAGAGCTATTCTTTAAGGAGATAAAAGAGCTTATCCCCAAAAAGGCAGGAACTAAACTTCGCTTTTGGGCTTGTATTCGGTTCGATCTTTGGCGAAGGTCCAGGCTACCGCGTCCCAAACATTGTTTAAATGAGGGGGTACACATAAGAAATACTCGCGGTGAGTGGTAGGACAGATAACCTTGGCAAATTGGATATGCTCCTTGGCTACGGGATCTATATCTCTGGATCGGTATAGGAATTGCCGATTTCCCTGTAAATCCAAATCCGAATCAATTAATTCGAGGTCGAACAAACTCGCAAAACGCTCGGTTCCCAATTTCTCTTGAAAGCAACGTCGAACCTCAGCATTAGGATAATCCTCTATATCCTTACGGGAGATGAGTTCCGGCGCCTCTATCAGCTTGGAAGGAACCGGCACTCCATGCCAATAATAAAGGCGATAATGATCATGCCACATTAGTGCAGGACCATCCTCAGCATGTAATTGATCTAATTCTCCTTGCACTAAAACAGGCTTGGGGCACCACATTACTAAGCCCTCATAACAATAGGCCTGCATTAAACCTTGCTGATAAAGTTTAGCTAGATCATCACTTAAAGGAATCTCTGATAATTTGCCTTGATAGCTCTCTAGCCACTGATGGTCGCGCCAATTGGGGTGGTGCGCAATGCTTTCAATTTTAAGTTCATCTCGCGAAAGCAGGCGGTTATTCTCGCGATCTATGGCATCTTCTATCTGCTGAAAGGACGGCCTTAAACTTTGGTGGTTCTGCCAAAGCTCTTCTTCATTGCCAAAGGCTAAAAATAAGGGGCGGGCAATTCTATTACCTACCAAATCCCAAAGTTTGGCATTGCAATTCCTTAAAGGGAAGCTATGCGCTAAATAATCATCGAGTAATCGAAAGGAGTCATTATCCACCTTTAAACTAATGGATTGCCCTTTTGATCTTTTTATTGCTAATTGTAATTGAAAGGGGGAATCAAAACAAATAACCTGGGGAGGCGGAAGTTTTAAAGCCGCATAGAGATTGGAGAAGGCATGAATAATCTCCATACAGGCTTTAGGTCCTATTTCTGATGGACCTTGGAGGAGATGATTAATGTCTTCTAAATGTAGTTTCAATCTCTAATAATTTGAATCACTTTCGCATAAGGATTGTATTCTCTTTGGCGGATAACTCGATATTTCCCTGGTTTCAGCTTAAGCTGATGATGTTCGCCAGTTGGTAATTTAGTTTCGGTATGAAGATGTTTTAAAACAGCCTCTTCTTCTACGCTTAAATAGTGACTAACGGTATCCTCCACTCCAAAGTCTGGGTTTGGATAAATCTCAATTTCCCCTTCAATAAAATGGCCGTGATACCTTCCTTCTCCCCTCACTAAAAGATTATCCTTGGTTTTTGGCAGACCTTCTTTCAATTCATTGATCTGCTCAATCAGTACATCACCTTGTCTCCACTGCATAATCAACCTTTCTTTTTAGTAACGCCTTCTAAAGCCAAAGGTTTGTTACCCCAAATCCAGAAGGCACAAGCTCCGCTAAAATAAGCGATAATATCAAGATAATCAGCATAGTGTCGCGAATCTCGTGAAGGGAAATACCACTCAAAAAGCCAACTATACCAAATTACAAACAGCAATACAAAGTACCGGGGTAAACGGTAATCGGCATCCGCCGGAAAAACATTTTGGAAAAAAGCCAAGGCTAGGCCTAAAACAATACCTGGAGCTAGAAGATCATCCAGGTAAGCATGGACATAAGGAATGGAGTACCACTTTTCTACGATTTGATGCAGGGTAAATAAAATACTGCAAAACCAGAAATACTTGCTAAATCGAGGCATCTAGTGAACTGTGCTGCTGGCCATTGCCGCTACCACACTAATAATGCTAAAAAAGATAAGTTGAATAAAGCGTAGCACTTGCATAAATCCCTTTTTGATAAAAGGAGCATCGGGGTCTATTTTAATAAGAGGCATACCGCGCAGCTCTACTTGCTCTCGTTCTTCAATTTCACTAAGGTGACGATCATTGAGTCGCTTCCCACAGTAATTGCAATTGTCTAATTTACCATTGGTCCAAAAGCCACAATGTTCGCACTTTGTTTCTTTCACAAGCTTTTAAGAAATTGATTGCAACAAAGAAACAACAGAATGGTTAAGTATGATGCACGTATATTTGAATTTTAATTTTTGCACATGCCTCAACCCATTAAGGGCTTTTCCAAGCTCAGTAAAGAAGCCAAAATCGAATGGCTTAGTGATCAGTTTTTCGATCAAAGCGAATCAGCCATCGAGCTTTTAAAGCATTACTGGCATCAAGATCCTAAAGTTCAAAAGCTTCACGACGAGTTTATTGAGAACACCCTCAGCAACTATTACATGCCATTTGGCGTTGCTCCGAATTTTAAAATTAACGGCGAGCTTTTAACCATACCCATGGCGATTGAAGAAAGCTCGGTAGTAGCAGCAGCGGCAAAAAGTGCCTCTTATTGGTTGGAGCGTGGTGGATTTAAAACCAGCATTATAGCTACCAAAAAAGTAGGCCATGTGCATTTCATTTACACCGGAGAAGGAGAAAAGCTACAGCACTTTTTTGAAGCTTTAAAACCACAATTACTAGAAGATACTGAAGAGCTTACTGCAAACATGCGCGCTCGCGGAGGTGGAATTATCGACTTGAATTTAGTGGATAAACGCTCCGATATGGAGAACTACTGGCAAATTGAAGCCCTCTTCGACACTTGTGATTCGATGGGTGCCAATTTCATTAACTCATGTTTAGAGCAGTTTTCCAAAACATTGCAATCTGCTATTGAAGCGGATGAGAGTTTCACAGCGGAGGAAAAAGCCATTCAAGTGGTGATGTGTATCCTCTCTAATTATACTCCCGAATGTGTAGTGCGTGCTGAGGTATCCTGTAAAGTGGAAGAGCTTAATGGCGATGCTGGAATTAGTCCCGAAGAATTTGCTCAAAAATTCCAAAGGGCCGTACGTATTGCCGAAATCGAGCCTTATCGTGCCACTACTCATAATAAAGGAATCATGAATGGTATTGATGCGGTGATTATCGCAACTGGAAATGATTTTCGAGCAGTAGAAGCGGCTTGTCATACCTAT
Source organism: uncultured Flavobacteriales bacterium (assembly GCA_950073045.1). GTDB lineage: Bacteria > Bacteroidota > Bacteroidia > Flavobacteriales > Schleiferiaceae > Croceimicrobium. Next base: position 3,348 of record CATMQD010000168.1, read on the forward strand.
GCTAGCAAAGATGGCCAATACTCTTCCCTTACTCATTGTGAAGTGAAAGATGGCATCTTCCGCTTCTGGATCGAAGTGCCTTTAGCTTTGGGTACCGTGGGCGGATTAACTCGTCTTCACCCGATGGTGAAATTCTCGCTCGACCTTTTGCAACAGCCTAATGCGGAGAAGTTAATGGGCATTGTAGCAAGCTCTGGTTTAGCACAAAACTTTGCAGCCCTAAGAGCCCTCACCACCACTGGAATTCAGAAGGGGCATATGAAAATGCACCTTTTAAATATTTTAAATCAGTTAGAAGCTACGGAGGTCGAAAAGGAAACCATCGTTAACTATTTTAAAGATAAAGTAGTTTCGCATAGTGCGGCGGTAAATAAGTTTTGTGAAATCCGTGGAATTAAAAGTCCTTCAGAGATCAAGAAAGATCACTAATGTCTGATTTCTTTGCGCCCGGTAAGCTTTTACTTAGCGGCGAATACAGTGTTTTACAAGGAGCAAAAGCCATTGCTGTTCCCACAAAAATGGGTCAGCATTTAAAGGCCAGCCCTAATGCGGCAGATGATTTACACTATGCTGCCTTGGATGATAAAGGCCAGCCTTGGCTAAACTTCTTGCTATCGGAAGCGAAAAGTAGCGAAGAGTGCTTGGTGCGCGACATCTTGCTATCGGCTTCCAAGGTATCCGATTTAAAAGGCTGGTCTTTAGAAACTAAATTAGACTTCCCCCGAGAATGGGGCTTAGGAAGCAGTAGCACCTTTATTGCCCTAATTGCCCAGTGGAGTCAAAAAGATGTGTGGCCCCTTTTTTTTAATTTCTTGAAAGGCAGTGGCTACGATGTGGCGGTGGCCTTAGCCAAAACGGCGATCGAATATCAATTATCTGATACTCAAAAGCCCCAATGGAAAAGTGTGCAAATCCCCAACTTCTTTGCTGAAACAGGATTAATGTATTTGGGTAAAAAGCAAAATAGTGCGCTTGAGGTAAGCCGCTATTTAGCTTCAGATCATCCGACTAAACTTGTTCAGGAAATTTCCCAGCTCAGTGAGGATTTGCTCAAGCTTAACGATGTGCAGGACTTAGAAGCTTGGATGGAGGAGCATGAGCGTAAAACTGCTTCTTTAATTGGCAAGCCAACTATTGAAGAAAGTTTTCGTCCAATAATTGAAGGCAAGATAAAATCTTTGGGCGCCTGGGGTGGTGATTTCGTTTGGTTGAGTCGATTAGATTCCGCTGATAAACTAAGATCCGCAGGTTTTAATCACATCTACACATTTAAAGAATTAGTAGATCACTAATTTATCCTGTGCTAGCGCTCCATAATTTTTTTAACTTGCTGAAAGAAAGGAGAAAATGCAGCGGATTGTTACTCTACTCTTACTTTTAATCAGCTGTGGATTGCAAGCCGCCCATTTAGTCGGTGGAGAGCTGTCCTATCAATGCTTGGGTAATAACCAATATGAAATCCGCTTGGTAATTTATCGCGACTGTGCTTCCAATGGTGCGCCTTTCGATGATCCAGCAATTGTTACCGTTTTTAATGCCAGCAATTCGGTTTACGCCAATTTAGAGTTACCGCTATACAGCAGTAGAAATTTGCCCATTAATGCGCCAAATAGCTGCACTAGTCTTCCGAGCTTTGTTTGCACCCAAGAGGGTATTTACCTAGATACCATCAGCTTACCAGCCAATACAGGTCCTTTTACATTTAGTCACCAACGCTGTTGCCGTAATAGCAGCATCGATAATATTCCTAATCCTCGTTTATGGGGAAACACCTATACCATTCAGGTTCCCAACCAGATCGCCTGCAATAGCAGTCCTAGTTTTAGCTCTGCTCCTCCCGTTGCACTTTGTTTAAATCAATATGTGCAAATTGATATGGGAGCGTCAGAATCAGATGGAGATAGTTTGCATTATTTCCTTTGCTCTCCTTTACATGGAGGCGGGAGCCAAACTAATACCACAGGTCCTAATTCTCCACGGCCGGATACTTCTACCGCCCCCCCTTACACCCAAGTTCCTTTTTCCGCGCCCTACTCCACATCCTATCCCATTGCTAGTAATCCTGCTTTTAGCATTAATCCTCAAACCGGTTTATTAAGTGGCACCCCCGATCAGGTGGGGCAATACGTATTTGCGGTTTGTGTGCAGGAATGGCGGAACGGCACATTATTGAGCACCCTTAGACGAGATTTCCAGTTTAATGTTACCAGTGCCTGTGTGCGCACTGCGGCCGATTTCGAACCTCAGGATTTAAACCCCTATGAATTATGCACCGGCAAAACCATAAGCTTTGAAGAGCTCTGTTTAAATACCATCGAATGGTATTGGGACTTTGGTGTACCTGGAGTAAGTAATGATACCAGCTATCGTCCGAATCCTACATTCACCTATCCGGATACGGGCGTCTACCAAGTTACTTTAATCGCAAATCCCGGGACCGGCTGTGCGGATACTATTGTTCGCTAGTTTAGAGTTTTTGAAGATTTAGCAGTTGGATTTATCACTACCGGCCAAGCCTGTTTTGATGATCATAGTTTCAACTTTATACCCACTGGTAACTTTGGCCCCGATGCCACTTTCTTTTGGAATTTCGGAGGCTTAACTACTAATGGTACAAGTACATCTAGCCAGGCTAATCCGAGTAATATCGTGTATCAACAACCGGGAAATTATTACGTAACCCTAGAAGTGCAGGATGGTTATTGCCATGATAATTTCCGCGATAGCATACGATTGTATCCCCGACCCGAATTACGACATGATTTAGAGGCTAGAGGCGGTTGTGCTCCCAAAGAAGTTAGTTTTAGAGATAGCTCAGAATATGCCGGTAATGCCATTCATCTGTGGGATTTTGGGGATGGTAAAACTTCTACCGCCCAAAACCCCAGCCACATCTATTTAAACGCTGGTGATTATTATGTGAGTCACACCCTTATTACAACCAGTGCTTGTCGCGATACCCTTACCGAAACAAGCCTCACTCCGATTACGATCAATCCTACTCCAATTTCAGGGATGGAAATCTTACCCCAAGAAACCACCATCTTCGAGCCAGATTTTGACATACAGATCACATCTGAGAATTACATCAGCTCGGTATTAATTTACCCAGATGGTAGAAAGGTAATCGACCATGGCAATGAATTACGATATTCTGCTCAAGATACCGGTATACAACGCTTTACCCATATTGTAAGCAATGAGTTTGGTTGTGAAGACACTACAATTATTGAAACCTACGTACAACAGCCATTTCGTTTGTTTGTACCCAATGCTTTCACACCCAATGGTGATGGCTTAAATGATGTTTTCTACTATTCAATTTTAGGCAGTAGAAATTTCGAAATTCGAATTTTAAACCGCTGGGGCCAGATGGTTTTTAAAAGTGAAGACCCCAGTGAATATTGGAATGGTCGGATGTTTAATCAGGGAGATATCCTGCAAGGCGGCGTTTATACCTATATCATTGATGTTATTGATAAGGAAACTGGTAATGGCGTAACAAAGAGAGGAACAGTAAGTCTTATCCGCTAAAATTCTTGCTAAATAAGGCCATCACTAAAAGCCCGAGGCCTAAACTTAAAATTAAGTTTAAAGCCAAAACCAACCAGGCCTTTTGATCTATTAAGAGCCAGTTCTCCAAGCTAAAAGTAGAAAAGGTAGAAAAGCCGCCACAAAAGCCTACACTCCAAAAGTAACGCTGATGATCGCTCAGTCGGTCCGGGACTTGGAAAAGCACAATGGCTAAAATGGCCGTGGCTAATACATTTGAGATCAAGGTGCTTAAAGGGAACATCGGCGATTCCTTATAAAAAGACAAGACTAATTTCGATAGCCCGAATCGAGCTACGGAGCCTAAACCACCACCTAAAAACACCCAAAGCCAGGTCATTCCTTCCGCGTTTCAATTGGAAGCCACCTATCTAAGAGCAGGTACAAACCTGTTCCACATAGAGCGCCATACAAAGCTCCGGCTAAAATGTCGCCCGGATAATGTACGCCAAGGTAGATGCGACTGTATGAAACAATAGCCGCCCAAAGAATTAGTAGGTAATATAGCCAAGGTAAACGCCTCCGGAAGAGTAATCCTAAGAAAAAGGCCAGTCCAAAAGTATTGCTCGCATGAGAGCTAATGAATCCAAACTTTCCGCCACACGATCCTTTAACCAATCTAATCTGAGGTTGTAGTTCTTCTTCATGACAAGGCCGTGGTCTTTCGAATTGGTTTTTAAATAAACGCACTGAACCCTGATCGGTAGCGAATACATTTAAAATTAGAAAGAGAACTATCCAAAAGGAACTTTTCCATTTAAAAACCCAGAACACTAAGGCCAATAAGGCGGCGTAAAATGGAATCCAAATGGCAATTTCTGACATCTTTAACCAAAAGGGATCCCAAAAGTCCTGCCCCATTTTATTGAGGTACAAAAAGAGCTCTTGGTCCCATTGCATCAAA
>CATMQD010000169.1 GCA_950073045.1 uncultured Flavobacteriales bacterium
CGGTCTTCCATCACCCCGATGAGGGCGATTTTAAAACCATCAAACTCTGGAATTCCTTCAATTTCCCGGTGAATTCCAATCTTCTTGCCAAAAGCTTGCTCATTCGCCTGAGCACAAGATTCAATAATACTAGTACCTACCGGGCTCAGGAAGTCTTCGAGCATCATTTTTTGCTTTTGGTTTTGCTGCTTTTGCGGGCCCGTCCTTTAGCCGGACTTTTACCGCCTTCTTCAATTATTTTTTCGGCCTCTTCTCGTGTAAGCTTAGAAGGGTCTTCAATTTCTTTGGGAATCTTATGGTTTTTACGGTTTCCCTTCACCTTTAGGTAAGGGCCCCAACGACCATTAAGCACTTGAATTTCGGGTTTAGCCTCATCAAATACTTTAATAAACTTCTCCTTGTCGGCTTTAATCTTGGCCTCAATTACCTCAATCGCCCGATCTAATTCTATTGTCATTGGATCATCTCCATCGGCCTCTTTAATAGAAGCGAATAGGTTTTTGAATTTGATGTAAGGACCAAATCGACCAATATTGGCAACAACCTTTTCACCTTGATATTCGCCTAATTCACGAGGGAGTTTAAAGAGCTCCATGGCGTCTTCAAAGGTGATGGTATCAATGCTCTGACCTTTGCGTAGGCTAGCAAAACGAGGCTTTTCTTCATCCTCAGCATCACCAATCTGAATCATAGGTCCGTAACGTCCAATTCTGGCAATTACTGGTTTACCACTTTTAGGGTCTTCGCCCAGATGGCGTTCTCCGGTAGCACGATCAGAGTTTTCCTCTACTTCTTTTAAGTGCGGATGAAATCCTTGATAGAACTCATCTAACATTGCGGTCCACTCCGCTTGACCTTGGGCAATTTCATCAAACTTAGCCTCAACCGAAGCGGTGAAATTGTAATCTAAAATATTATCAAAGTGCTCGGTTAAGAAACCGTTTACCACCGAACCGATATCGGTAGGGATGAGTTTGTTTTTATCCGCGCCAGTGGTTTCCTGCAACTTCTCCTCCTCTAAGCCATCGCCGTTTAGGGCCAATCGTAAATAATTGCGTTTGCTTCCTTCGAGCTCCGATTTCTCTACATATTGTCTTTTTACAATAGTACTGATAGTTGGGGCGTAAGTAGAAGGACGACCAATGCCTAGTTCTTCTAATTTCTTTACCAAGCTTGCCTCAGTATAGCGCGGTGGATGCTTCGTAAAACGTTGAGTTGCGATAATCTCCGCATAAGAAAGGGCTTCTCCTTTGCTGCTTGCCGGAAGCATTCCGCTTTGCTCTTCGCTATCTTCATCATCAGTTCCTTCTAAATAAACTTTTAAGAAACCTTCAAACTTGATTACCTCACCGCGGGCTACAAATTCTAATTTTTCACCTGGGCCGCTAATGCGGAAGACAGTACGTTCTAATTGGGCATCACTCATCTGAGAAGCAATGGAGCGTTTCCAGATTAGATCATATAAACGCTGTTGCTGATCGCCAGTGCCTGCTTTATGGCGATTAAAATAGGTGGGCCGAATAGCTTCGTGAGCTTCTTGCGCGCCTTTACTTTTGGTGCTAAAGCGACGCGTTTTAGCGTAATCCTTTCCGTAGTGTTCAGAAATTTCGGCACTGGCCGCTGCTAAAGCGTCATCCGATAAATTGGTAGAGTCGGTACGCATATAGGTAATTAAACCTGCTTCGTACAGTTTTTGAGCTACCGACATGGTTTGACCAACGGAGAAATATAATTTTCGCGCCGCCTCCTGCTGTAGGGTAGAAGTGGTAAAGGGGGCTGCCGGTGATTTTTTAGCCGGCTTGGTTTCTACCGAGTCAATTTTAAAATTATGACTGCTACATTGTTTTAGGAAGTCACGCGCTTCTTCCTCCGTATCGAATTTTTTATTGAGCTCCGCTTTAAAGCTTTTTCCGGCCGAATTGCTGAATTCCGCCACTACCTTAAAGAAGGACTTAGCTTCGAAATTGCGAATCTCCACCTCGCGTTCCACAATTAAACGTACCGCAACCGATTGCACTCGACCAGCAGAAAGGCCAGCTTTTACTTTCTTCCACAGTACCGGTGAAAGCTCAAAACCTACCAGGCGGTCTAATACCCGACGGGCTTGCTGCGCATTTACCAAATCGGTGTTTATACGTCGAGGATTCTTAATTGAATTTTCTATCGCCTTTTTGGTGATTTCCGAAAAAGTAATGCGATTCGTATTGGTAGGCATCAGTTCTAATGCCTCATATAAATGCCAGGCAATAGCTTCTCCCTCGCGGTCCTCATCCGAAGCTAACCATACCGTTTCGGCATCCTTGCTTAGCTTCTTTAGTTTTTTAACAACTTCCTTTTTATCGCTGCTGATGGCGTATTTCGGAGCGAAATTGTTTTCTACATCTACTCCCATATCCTTCTGCACCAGGTCGCGGATATGGCCATAACTACTTTCCACCTGAAAGTCCTTTCCTAGGAATTTTTCAATGGTTTTCGCCTTGGCCGGCGACTCCACTATCACTAAATTTTTTGGCATCTTCTCTTTTGAATTAGCATGCGAATTGGGGACAAAATAAGTCAATAAGTTTCGGATTTTGGTTTTTAATGCATTAACTCACCTCGATCTTTATGTCTGTCAAATTGGCAATCGGCTCATATTTGTACCTTTGCCCACCTTATAAAATGATGATGGAAGATAAGCCAACAGAGCTAAAATACATGGATGAGAGCCTGCAGGGAACGGCCCTTTCGGGAGATGACGAACGAGGCGATCGCAAGCTATACATCGAAAGTTATGGTTGCCAAATGAATTTTTCCGACTCGGAAATTGTGGCCTCCATCTTAGCTAAAGAAGGATTTGGAACTACCCGCAATGTAGAAGAAGCGGATTTAGTACTTCTTAATACCTGCTCCATCCGCGATAAAGCGGAACAAACCGTACGTAAGCGTTTAAGCAGCTTTAATAAACTAAAGGATAGCAGACCAGAATTAAAAATTGGCGTTTTAGGCTGCATGGCCGAACGCTTGAAGGATAAATTTCTGGATGAAGAGAAATTAGTAGACCTAGTAGTTGGTCCGGATGCTTACCGCGATTTACCCAATTTGGTAGAAAAAGTAGAAGGCGGCCGTAAAGCGGTAAACGTTTTACTATCTAAAGAAGAAACTTATGCCGATGTAAGCCCTGTGCGCATCGACTCTAATGGTGTTTCGGCCTTTATCTCCATTACCCGCGGTTGCGATAATATGTGCACCTTTTGTGTAGTGCCTTTCACTCGGGGTAGAGAGCGTAGCCGTAATCCAGAAACCATCTTGGCGGAAGCCAAAGAATTGGAAGCCCGCGGTTTTAAAGAAATCACCCTTTTAGGTCAGAACGTAGATTCTTACCTCTGGTATGGCGGAGGTTTAAAAAAGGATTTTGATAAAGCTTCTGATGCGGCCAAAGCCACCGCTGTAAATTTTGCCAATTTATTAGAATTGGTAGCCGAAGCCGTTCCCGGGATGCGTATTCGTTTTAGTACGAGCAATCCTCAAGATATGACCGATGAAGTATTGCACGCCATCGCCAAGCACAATAATATTTGCAAATACATCCACCTTCCGGTTCAATCAGGCAGCAGCCGAATTTTAAAATTGATGAACCGCGGACATAATCGTGAGGAGTACTTCAATTTAATTGATCGCATCCGTAAGATTATTCCCGACTGTGGTATTTCGCATGATATGATTGCCGGTTTCCCAACCGAAACCGAAGAAGATCATCAAGATACCTTGAGCTTGATGAAGTATGTGCGCTACGACTTTGGTTATATGTTCTACTATAGTGAGCGTCCGAATACCTATGCCGAGCGTAAAATGGAAGACGATGTAGATATGGAAACTAAGAAGCGTCGTTTAAATGAAATTATCGCCTTACAAGGGGAACACGCTTTAGAAAGAGCACAGGAGCATGTAGGAAGAGTGGAGGAGATTTTGATTGAAGGCAACTCTAAGCGTAGTGATTCCGATTGGAAAGGAAGGAATACTCAAAATACCATGGTAGTATTTCCAAAGACGGGCACCGAAAAGCCTGGCGATTTCGTTAAGGTTAAAATCACCGATTGTACATCCGCTACTCTTTTAGGAGAGCGTGTACAGGATTAAGAACACTATGAGAATAAAACTGCTCTTTCTCTGCTTATTTTTAAGTGCCGCCGGATTACAGGCTCAAGAGAAAATAAATGGCCGTTGGGTCGATAATAATTTAACCATTTGGGTAGAAGATGACCAAATCCGGAAGGAAGGGGTGCTCTATTATTGTGTAGCCGATACCAGCCGTGGAGTATGCATCCGAAACTTATCTACCGGATTTGAGTTAAAGCTCTACGATGCCCAAGGAAAAGTAATTTACGAGGGCTTTGCTAGTGGTCGGCATCCAGGAGTTAAACTGCCAAAGGCTTATGCAAATGCCTATGAGGTGGAGATTACCGCCTTTAAACCATGGGTGATTAATAAAAGTACCGCCACTAAAATTCATCAGGACAAAGCCATTCGTGTAAAATACCGCGTGAAGTAATGAGCCTGCTAGATATAAAACAACGCTTCGGAATAATTGGCAATAGTCCAGGTTTAGACCGAGCCCTAAACAAAGCTTTACAAGTAGCAGGAACTGATATCTCGGTTTTAGTTTCTGGCGAAAGTGGGGTAGGAAAAGAGTCTATTCCTCGGATTATTCACTCGCAAAGTCATCGTAAACACAATAAATACATTGCCGTAAACTGCGGTGCCATTCCAGAAGGAACCATCGATAGCGAACTTTTTGGTCATGAGAAAGGTGCTTTTACCGGCGCCACTGGAACGCGAAAAGGCTATTTTGAGGAAGCTAATGGCGGCACCATCTTTTTAGATGAAGTGGGTGAATTACCGCTTTCTACTCAAGTGCGGCTTTTGAGGGTTTTGGAAACTGGTGAGTTTATCAAGGTAGGTTCATCGAACATTCAAAAAACCGATGTGCGTATTGTGGCGGCCACTAATGTGGATATGATTGGGGCCATTAATAAAGGTCGCTTTCGCGAAGATTTGTATTACCGATTAAATACGGTGGAAATTCATCTGCCTGCCTTGCGAGAGCGAAAGGATGATATCCATTTAATCTTCCGGAAATTCGCTTCCGACTTTTCGGATAAATACCATACGCCCACCATTCGTTTAGAAGAGGAGGCAGTTGAGATTTTACGCAACTATCATTGGCCGGGAAACATTCGTCAATTGCGGAACTTGGCCGAGCAAATTTCGGTGATCGAAACCGAGCGCGCCATAGATGCGGCCACCTTAATGAATTATTTGCCCGACGCAGGCAAAGGTGGTTTACCAGCGGTTTATAAGGGTCAGAATACCCGCTCGGAGAGTGATTTTAGCAATGAGCGCGAAATTCTGTATCAGGTGCTTTTTGATATGCGGAAGGATATTGCCGATCTTAAAAAGCTGACCGGTGAGTTGATGCAGAATAATGAGATTAGTGAAGAGTGGAAAAGCGATAACCGCTCTTTAATTAGTCGGATTTATAAAGCTGAAGAAGAGACGGAGGAAGAACTTAGTTCCGATTTGGATAGCAATGGTAAATTCTTGCCAGTTTATCAAGATGATGATGAGCCTGAAATTCAAACTGACTTTTACGATGCTGGACATGATGTGGTAGAGGAACAGCCTGTTACCTTACAAGAAAAGGAGCTGGAGATGATTAAAAATGCCCTCGATCGCAATAATAATAAGCGTAAAGATGCGGCCGAAGAATTGGGGATTTCGGAGCGTACTTTGTACCGAAAGATTAAACAATACAATTTATAAGATGCGGAAAGTCTTCTTGATATTGTCGCTGGCCTTTCTTGCGGCTTGTGGTACCGGAGGGTATTCCTTTACGGGTGTAGATCCTGGTCCGGCCAAATCGGTGAGTATCGATTTTTTCCCGAACCAAGCCGATTTAGTAAAACCACAGCTTTCTCAGATTTTCACCGAGAAGCTCCGTGATATTTTTGTGCAACAAACCCGTTTAGAGCTAGTTAGCCGCGGGGGCGACATGCAGTTTACCGGATCTATTGAGCGCTACACCATCGAACCGATAAATGCACAGGCTTCGGAATTAGGCTCGGTAGCTCAAAACCGCTTAACCATTGATGTGAATGTAATCTTTATCAATACCTTAGAGCCCGAAAAGGACTTCGAGGAAAGATTTACCCGTTTTGTGGACTTCGATGCAACTGCTGATATCAATGCAATTGAAGAAGAGCTTCATGATCAGGTTTGTCAGGAACTTTCGGAGAATATCTTGAACCGCAGTATTGGAGATTGGTAATTGAGAACTGAAGATTTTCATAAACTTCTGGATGAGCCCAAGCAGATAGAGGCTTACTTGGTGGATGACCTAAAGGCCATGGCAGCCAAGTATCCCTATAGCCAATTGGTGCAATTGATGTATGGATTGCGATTGCGCACCTCCTCCGAGCATCTGTTTAATCAACAATTAGGAAAAACAGCCGCCCTTACTAATGATCGGGCTGTGCTCTTTGAGCTCTTTGAAAATAAACCCCGTAGCCTAAATGTAGGTATTGAAACGGTGGAGGTGGAGCAAAAAGTTCCTACACCTGTACTAGCCCAAGTAAGCACGGTGCCTGAGCCTAAAGAGGCTGAGGTAGAATCTAAACTAGAGGAAGCCAAGAAAGAAGAAGCTAGCAAAGCCGAACCAAGCAAAGCTGAGATTAACAAAGTGGAAGCTGAAGCTACTGATTCTGAGGCTAAAGCAGATATTCCACCTGAGGAGGTTAAGTCGGAAGAGAAGGCCACTGAATTAAAGCCGCCTACACCAAGTCCGAAGGTAGAGCTGCCATCAGCCACCCCAGAGAACCTAGCTGATCTTAGTCCGCAAGAACGCGTGCAAGCAATTCTTAAACGCAATCGCGAGCTAAGAGCGGAGTTCGATGCTAAGAAGAAAGGTGAAGGTGAAAAGCTTTGGTCGGAATCCAATACTACTGAGCCAGAAGAGAAGGAGGCCACAAATATTACAGAAGCTAATACGGAGGAAACCCTAGAATCCAAGACTCCAATAGAGACTTCGCAGGATACTGATATTGTGGAGGAGGCTGAAACTTTGAATGAAGATTCTCCTCAAGAAGAAAATGAAGAGCACTCAAGGGCTGATGATAATGTGGAGGCTGAATCTGCGATTGAGAATCAAATAGAAATTCCAGAGCAGCCCGAAGAAACGATTGATCGGGAGGCAATATTAGCCAAGATTAAAGGCGCAAACTGGGAAGAAGAACAAAGCAAAGCAGACGAAGCAGACGAAGCAGACGAAGCAAGCAAAGCAGGCGAAGCAGGCGAAGCAGCCGAATCAGAGGAATCAAATCAAATCGATTCTGCTGATAATGCGCAGGATACTGGTGCTGAAAAATTTGCAGAAGCGGAAGAACGCGAGCCATGGGCTGATTCACCAATAGATATTGAGGCCTTAATTAGGAGACGTTTCGCCCGCCGTTACCAAGAACCAGAGGATATTAGTGATGAACCAGATCCTTGGTCAGAGCCAGAAGAGCCTATTATTGATGGTGAAAATGAAGGCTCAGAAATAGAACAGGATAGCCTTGAGGTTTCAGAAGCTAGTGAGACTAATGTCGATATTGAGCAAAGTTCTAGCTCAGAAGAAGAAACTGAATCGGAAGAACGAACTACATCAGCGGAAGCGGAAGAACCCAATACGGAAACAACGGAGCCTATAAATGATGATGCTATAGATGAGAGTGCCCAGCAAGAAGAGCAGGCTCAATCCTTAG
>CATMQD010000170.1 GCA_950073045.1 uncultured Flavobacteriales bacterium
TTCGCGTAAAAGCGTTGCGGCAGCTAGTATTGGTCAGGTGCACCGTGCAAAAAAGGATGATCTAGATTTAGCCGTTAAAATTCAATACCCCGGGGTTGCAAGTAGCATTTCCTCCGATCTAAAAATGGTACGCCCCATGGTGGGTGCCATGTTTAATATCAGTCAAGCTGAGATGAACCACTACCTTGGGGAAGTTGAAGGTCGACTAATGGAGGAAACCGATTATAAATTAGAGCTCGAACGTGGCATTAAAATTTGCGAGGCTTGCGCCGATATAGAAGGATTAGAATTCCCAAAATACTATTCCGAATATTCGGCCGATCGAATCCTTACCATGGATTGGATGGAAGGCTTGCATTTGGATCAATTCCTAAAAACAAATCCCGATCAAGAAACCAGAGACCGGGTAGGACAAATTATTTGGGATTTCTACGATTTTCAAATACACAATCTTAGAGAAGTGCATGCCGATCCTCATCCTGGTAATTTCCTCTTTCGAGAAGATGGTACTGTGGGTGTTATCGATTTTGGCTGCGTAAAAGAACTGCCGGAAGATTTCTACCACCGCTATTTCCAAATCATGCGGCCAGCAATTTCTCAGGAAAAAGAAGAGTTTTTAAGCCTCCTTTTTGAGTTGCAATTTTTACTTAAAGATGACAGCGAGGAACAAGTAGAACACTTTCAAGCGATTTACGCCGAAATTTTAGAACTTTTGGGTAAACCATTCTTTAGTGATGAGTTTGATTTCTCTGATGAGTCCTACTTTAAAGAGATTTACTCATTAAGCGATATTTACCAAAACGATAAAATGGTGCGTAAAGCTAAAGCAGGTCGTGGCCCGAAAGACGCTATTTACCTGAACCGCACTTACTTTGGAATTTATAATATTCTACACATGCTTAAAGCGCGAATTCGTACGCGTTCTGCAGTAGATAATTTATTTTTGGCCTAAGATTTAAAAGGCGTGAATTATTGTTCTCATTGTGGCAGCTCTAATCTGGAAACCAAAATTCCGGAAGGAGATCACTTACCTCGCATTGTTTGCGAAAACTGTGAAACCATTCACTACCTAAACCCTAGAACCATTGTGGGTTGTTTAATTCTAAATGATAAAAACGAGGTAATGCTTTGCCGTCGTGGTATTGAGCCTCGTTTAGGTTTTTGGAATTTACCCGCAGGTTTTCTGGAGAATAATGAGGGAGTGGAAGAAGGTGCCCTTCGGGAAGTTTTAGAAGAAACGGGCGCCACAGTGAAACTAAAAGGATTGCATACCATATATAATGTCATCAAAGCCCAGCAGGTTTATCTAATTTTTGAAGCTAGCATGTTGGATGATCATTATGAGCTCACCCCAGAAAGCACCGAAATAAAGTTCTTTGCACAGTCAGAAATTCCCTGGGACGAAATTGCTTTCTCCAGCAATGTTTTCGCCTTAAATCATTGGATCGCTAAATCAAATGGAACCACTTCGGAATTGGCAATTGGAACTTTAGAATTAAAATAATGTCCACTTTACCCCTGGTATATAATTACCAAGCTGCAAAAGAAAACCCGCAAGAAGCTCCTCTAGTTATAATGATTCATGGCTATGGCAGTCATGAAAACGACCTTTACTCTTTAAAAGATAATTTAGGTAATGAAAAGCATTATGTGAGTGTTCGGGCTCCACTGACCTTGGGTTTCGGAGGTTTCGCTTGGTACCCTATTCACTTCGATGCAGTGGGTGTTAAAACCTCCGACACTGAAATGGCAGCTCAAAGTCGAGATTTAATCATGGACTTCATTGCGCAATTTCAAGAAAAAGAAGGATTAAGCGAAAATCCAGTCTGGCTATTGGGCTTTAGTCAAGGTGCCATTTTAAGCTACGGCCTTGCTCTAAATCATCCTCTTAAATTTCAAAAGGTAATGGCTTTAAGCGGTTACGTTTTAAAAGAGATTGTTCCTAGCCAATATAAACCTCAGGAATTACAACATTTGGATTTATTTGTTTCACATGGCAATCAAGACGAGGTGATTCCCGTGCAAGCCGCGCGAATGACCACCGAGTTTTTGGAGAAATTAAAGATTAAGCATCGCTATCAGGAATATCCGGCCGGACATGGCATAAACCCTGATAACCTCCGTGATTTAGTGGACTGGTTTAAAAGTTAAAGTTCATCAGATATTACGGCATTTCGCAACTCGAGCCAGAGCAAATTATTAAAATTTAATTCTAGTTTCCTTTAAAACCTATTTAATGGCTTTTTAAGCGAATTATTTGCGATAAAAAGCCTGCTAGTCTATATGCGCAATGGCAAATCCATAATGGAAGGGCTTGCTATTTGAAATCGTCAAAATGTAATCCCTAAAAGAGAATTTACTTTGTCCTGTTCCTGTTAAAAGGGCCGGGCGACTTAAAGCACTCTAATCCTTCCTTCCCCTTAGTTTTACCGTCTGGCCCTTTTACTTTTTCTGCAGGCATTAGAACAATAGCGAACTTCTTCCCAGTTTTTCTCCCATTTCTTGCGCCAGCTAAAAGGCCGCTCACAAACCGGACAAATCTTCTCTGGTAAATCACTTTTCTTCATCCTTCATCAACATTAAAGGGGCTAAGAAGTTTAGTACTCATGACTTTGCATTTGATACTTGGGGATTGCCTCTTTCCAGACCATGCTAATTTATTTGAGCAATCAAAGGACAACCACGTTCTAATGATTGAGGATCATGGACTTTGCACTCACTTTCGATACCATAAGCATAAACTTGTATTCTTCTTGACTTCCATGCGCAATCATGCCGAGGCATTAAGAGAAGGGCAGGATATTCACTATATCGCATTAGAAGATGATTCTAAGCAATTGGACAATCGAAGTTTTGAGGAAAAATTGAGTGCGCATCTAAAAGATTTTCCAAGCATCTCTAAACTCCGGACCTATAAAATCGATGATCGCTTTTTTGAAGAAAGAATTACAAAATGGGCTAAGAGCCAGTCTATAAGCATTGATTGGATTGAAGGATCTAAATTCCTATTTCCACTTGCTGATTTCGAATCTTACTTATCGGAAGTTAAAAAGCCCTTTTTAAAAACCTATTACGAAAGGCAGCGAAAAGCCTTGGGAATTCTTGTTGATGAGAATAATAAACCTGAAGGCGGACAATGGAGTTATGATGCCGAAAACCGTAAGAAACTCCCCAAGAACTATAGCACCCCGGCCCCTTTATTTTTTGGCGAAACCCCCAATTTAAAGGCGGTTAAGGATATGGTTAATAGACAGTTCCAGGATCATCCGGGTGATTGCTCAGAGTTTCGCTGGGCTAGCAATCGAGAAGAAGCATTAAAGGTTTTAGATCAATTTGTAGAGGAAAAACTAGAGCTTTTTGGTCCTTATGAAGACGCATTTGAAGCCGATCTTAAATTTGGTTTTCATTCTACTTTAAGTCCCTATCTCAATAATGGATTGCTAATTCCTGATGAAGTTTTAGAGCGCGTTTTGGAGGCTTACCAGAAAACTGGGGCTCAGCTTGCTTCTGTTGAAGGCTTTGTAAGACAAGTGATTGGCTGGCGTGAATTTATTCGTGGAATGTACCGCAATTATGAATTTGGAGGTAACCACTTTGACATCCATAACAAGTTGAGCTCTCATTGGTATAAAGGAACTACTGGCATTCCTCCGCTTGATGACAGTATTAAAAAGGTAAATCAAGAAGCCTATAACCATCATATTGAGCGCTTAATGGTAATTGGCAATATGATGCTTCTTTGTGAGATTAAACCTTCTGAAGTATATCGATGGTTTATGGAAATGTATATCGATAGTGCCGATTGGGTAATGGAACCCAATGTTTATGGCATGAGTCAGTTTTCTGATGCTGGGATATTCGCCACTAAACCCTATATCGCAGGCAGTAATTATATGCGCAAGATGAGTCGTTATCCCAAAGGGGAATGGTGCGATATTGTAGATGGATTATACTGGCGATTTATTGATAAGCACCGTAAAACCTTTGCAAATAATCATCGAATGAGTATGATGATTGCTACATTAGGCAAAATGAATGAGGAGCGTAAAACTAAAATATTCGCTGCGGCAGAAGAGTTTATTGCAAAGCATACAGTAGCATGACTAAGCACTACGACATTGCCCTTATAGGTGGTGGAGCATCAGGCCTTAGCCTACTCTATGCAATGCACCTACAGGGAGTTTTAGGAGATTACAGGATACTAGTTTTAGAACCTGAAGCTAAAAATGATAATGACCGAACGTGGTGTTTTTGGACCGACAAAAGTGATCCTGCTTGGCAGATGTTTAGTTCTACAATTTCCAAAAGCTGGAAGCATAACTTTTCGGCCTCTAAGCCAAAGGAAAACATGGCTCCTTACCAATATGTACAAATTAGAAGCAAAGATTTTTACGCTTTTGTAAAAGATGTATTGGGCGAATATCCCAAAATTGAATACAGGACAGAGAAAGTAAAGCAAGTTAAACAGGGCCCAAACTTGCAGTTAATCTGCGATTCCGAAAGTCAATTTTCAGCCAGTCTGGTTTTTGATAGCCGTCCGCCTCGCCTCGAGGACCCTGAGTTAATTTGGCAGAGCTTTGTGGGATACCGAATTAAAAGTCCACAAAATCAGTTTGATACAGAGGTATGCCGTTTGATGGATTTCGCCGTTCCTCAAAAAAATGGATTACAGTTTATGTATTGGCTTCCTACTTCCGTAGATGAAGGATTAGTGGAGTTTACACGATTTGGCGATGAAATTCTAAATGAAAAGGAATCTAAGCCAATCATCGAAAACTATCTCAAAGCCTTAGGCATCGAAGAATGGGAGATTCTTGAAAAGGAAATCAATAAGATTCCTATGACCCTAAGTTTAAATAGCAAGTTTAGTTACCATCCTAAAAGTGCCAACTATATTCCCATTGGGGTTCGAGCTGGAGCGGTTAAGGCTTCCACGGGCTTTGCCTTTAAAAACATAATGGATCATAGCTGGGAAATAGCAAAAGCACTAAAGCGTAATGAGGCTCTACCCCTACCAAGGCAATCTGCCAAGCACAATTATTACGATGAACTTTTGCTAAACCTTTTCCAGAAAAGAGATAGCCCGATTCTAAAAATTTTCATTCGACTATTTGAGAAACATCCGATTGATCGGATACTGCGCTTTTTAGATGAGAAGAGTAGTTTTAGGGAAGACTTTCTGATTATGTATAAAATGCCCTGGAAACCCTTCTTTTGGTCGATTGGCAGGAGTTTATTGAAATAAAATGGACTATAAGGTCTTATACTTAGATCGCCCTGCTTCAAGATAGTAGCTAATATTTCTACCCTTGCGCGACTTTCTGCTTCATTTTAAAATAAGGAGAGATTCAAATTTATACGCTAGTTATTGATCTTATAGGATCAAATGCCTCTGCAGCTTGATGATTTATTTTTAACTAGTTTTCCGGTCATAATGGAGAACCGGGAGCAAAGAATAAAAGAACTAGAGCAAAAGCTACAGAAACTCGTTCAGGAGCATAGTCAGTTTGGGGCAGAGATTAAACTGTTAGTCCACGAAATACAAGCTTTAAAGTCGGAAAATAAGGAGACAATTTCCAAGCCCCTAAATCCCAATCCAAAACCTGAATTAAAAATCGCTGAGACTCCGAATCAAGATTCCGATACGAGGCCTCGAGCAGAAAAAGTAAAAAAGACTCCCGCTTGGCAAGAGGATTTGGAAAAGTTTATCGGGGAAAACCTGATTAACAAAATTGGAATCCTACTCACCATAATTGGGGTAGTTATCGGTGGTAAGTACGCCGTAGATAACAATATGTTAAGTCCCACAATGCGACTTATTCTAGGATACGGTACTGGATTAGTACTCCTAGGTATCGCCTTAAAACTGAAAAAAGCTTATCGTAATTTTAGTGCTGTGTTGCTGGGAGGAGCTTTGGCGATCCTCTACTTTATGACCTATGCGGCATATACCTTTTATCAGCTATTCCCTGCCGGACTATCTTTTGCTCTAATGTTCTTTGTTACTGCCGGTGCAGTATTCTCCGCCTTAAAATATAACAGAGAAGTTATTGCTGTTTTTGGTTTAACTGGCGCTTATGCTATCCCCTACTTGGTGAGCAAGGAACAAGGGAGCGCAACTATTCTCTTTAGCTATATCAGCATTATCAATTTAGGCATCCTCTTTATTGCCTTTAAAAGATACTGGAAGCTTCTCTTTTACAGTGCCTTTGTTTTTAGCTGGTTCATTTTCCTAGCTTGGAAAGAGCTTAGTTACGAGAAGGCTGATCTAATAACAGGCCTATTATTTTCCTTGCTATTCTACCTCAGTTTCCAAGCAAGTTTTGTGGCCTATAAAATTAAAAAGCAGGAAGCATTTCAGAGTAGCGACCTTATAATACTCTTTAGTAATAGCTTGGTTTACTTCTTTGCGGGCTATCTACTCCTTGAAGTTCCAGAAGGTAATTTTTCCTACCAAGGAATGTTCACCTTTTTTATAGCCTTACTCAATGCTCTTGCTTCCTTATTTGTTTATCGTGCAAAGGGACAAGATCCAAAACTGTTTAATGTTTTATTGGGAATCAGCATCCTATTCTTCAGCATAAGCATTCCAATTCAGTTAGATGGTCCGGCACTTGCCCTAAGTTGGACTGCAGAAGCCTTGGTATTGTTTTGGTTAGCACGGCATCGAAATATTCACTTTTTCGAATACTTCAGTTACCCACTTTATGGTTTGGCCTTTGTGGAGATGTTACGAATTTGGCCTGAGCTATATGCCGAAATGCAAAGTGCCCGTCTGCTATTCCTAAATGTAGATTTCTTCTCAGCTATTCTCTTTGCGGCCGCTGGAATGGGTCTTTACCTCTTTCATATACAAAAGCCGAGCACGGATGCTGAAAGGTATTTTATATCTAGAGATGGTTTAGCACGAATAGTATTAGCGGTTGGCTTATTTGGGATTTATTATTCCTTTCGTTGGGAAGTGGTGGCCTTTTTTGAAAGGATTAGGGAAGCCCAAGCCATTTATGTTGAAACGGCCACGGGAGCTTATTATCAGCATAATCCCATTTATAGTCATTTATCTTGGCTAAGCGATAGTCTATTACCCCTGCTGTTCCTTCTTATTTATCAAGTAATAAACCTTCGAAAAACTAAAGACAAACAAGGAGCGAGAATCCTTAACCTTCTCACCTGGCTGCTAAGTCCGGTTTTCCTAATTATCGGATTATTCAATCTTGGCGAATTAACTAGTGACTATCTAAACCATCAAGCTGAGGACCCTTTTCCAAATTCAATTTGGCCCATGCTTATTAGATACCCGGCCTTCCTTGTTGTTGCTTGCCTGCTGTATATAAATCGACGTAACACTCTAGCTTTTAACATTAAAGATTCATTAGCAGCAGTTGTCTGTTCTGCTTCTTGCTTAATCTTATCTGCAACTTCTAAACTTGTTTTAATTTTCTCAGCTCTATCCTCTAACATTTTAATCACAGGTCTATAAAGAAACTTTTTTAATAACAAAAAAAGTATTAAAAAGCTAATTAACTGTGGTAACAGTCCAGGCCAATTAATGCCTACTGCATCCATAAAAAAACTCCTAACTTTATAATTTGATTAACTTATACAAATTTAATTAAAATAGCTACAACTAAAGCATAAATAGCAATTGCTTCAACAAACGCAATACCTAAAATCATATTTGTTTGAATAGTACCGACTGCTTCAGGATTTCGTCCTATTGCTTCCATTGCTTTCGCACCTAACATTCCTATCCCAATTCCAGGGCCAATAGC
>CATMQD010000171.1 GCA_950073045.1 uncultured Flavobacteriales bacterium
ATTCTTTTTTAAAAGTATTGTTAAAAATACTACCGCCGGGGTAGAGCAAGAAATTAAAGAGGTACTCTCGATTGAAGAAATTCTAAAGTATCAGCAGTTAGTGCGTAAAATACCGGTGAGCGATCACCTTTATGAGTACGCTATTCGTTTGGTACAAGCCACTCGCCCAAATACTGAAATGGCCAAAGAAGTTACCAAGGAATACCTTTCTTGGGGAGCAGGCCCGCGGGCTTCACAAAATTTAATCTTAGCCGCTAAGGCACATGCTGCCCTGCAGGGTAAGTTTAGTCCCGATGCCGAAGACATCATGGCGGTGGCTAAACCAATCCTTCGTCACCGTATTGTGAAAAACTATCGCGCGGAAGCGGAAGGGATAAGTATTGAAAAGATCATTGAAGGCTTGGTCTGATTAGGCCTTAAATACTTTGGAATATTAGTAGCTTTGCGCCTCAGAAGCCAAAGCAGGTCTCCTTTACTATGCCATCTACGAAATACATCTTTGTTACAGGCGGTGTTACCTCTTCTTTAGGAAAAGGTATTATCTCCGCTTCACTAGCTACCTTATTGCAGTCCAGAGGTTACAGTGTAACCATCCAAAAGTTGGACCCTTACATTAATATCGATCCCGGTACTCTAAACCCATACGAGCATGGCGAATGCTATGTTACCAACGATGGAGCAGAAACCGACCTTGATTTAGGACATTACGAGCGTTTTTTAAATCGCCCAACCTCTCAAGCAAACAATGTTACTACCGGTCGAGTATATCAAACCGTAATTGAAAAAGAGCGTCGCGGCGATTATCTAGGGAAAACTGTTCAAGTTATTCCGCATATCACAGATGAGATTAAACGCCGTATTCAATTATTAGGCAATACTGGAGAATTTGAAATTGTAATTACCGAGATTGGTGGTACTGTTGGTGATATTGAGGCTTTACCTTATATCGAGGCAGTTCGTCAATTACGTTGGGAATTAGGTGAAGATAGTCTAGTGGTACACCTAACCTTAGTTCCGTATTTGGCCGCTACTGGCGAGATGAAAACCAAGCCAACTCAGCATTCGGTTCAGAAATTACAAGAATCAGGAATTCAGCCAGATTTATTGGTTTGCCGCACAGAGCATGACTTAGGTGAGGATATCCGTAAAAAACTAGCCCTTTTCTGTAATGTGAAGAAGGAAGCAGTGGTGCAGAGCATTGATGCAGAAACCATTTACGCAGTGCCCATTTTAATGCGCAATCAGCATTTGGATGAAGTGGTGCTTAAACGCCTTAACCTTCCTATAGAAGACAATCTAGACCTTGTTAACTGGAAGGACTTCCTTTACAAACTTCGCTATCCGAAAAGTGAAGTTGAAATTGGGCTAATTGGTAAATATGTGGAATTAAAAGATTCCTATAAATCGATTGCCGAAGCCTTTATTCATGCCGGGGCAACCAATGAAACAAAAGTTAAGATTCGCTGGATCCATTCAGAGAATCTTTCGAAAGATAGTATCGATAAAACCCTTTCGGGATTAGATGGCATCTTAGTAGCACCAGGTTTTGGTGAACGTGGTTTTGATGGAAAGCTTGATGCTATTAAATATGCCCGTGAGAACCAAGTTCCTTTCTTAGGAATTTGCCTCGGAATGCAAGCAGCGGTTATCGAGTATGCGCGTAATGTACTGGGTATGGAAGGCGCTAACAGTACCGAAATGGATAAAGAAAGTCCATTCCCAGTTATCGACTTAATGGCTAGTCAAAAAGACATTACCACCAAAGGTGGAACCATGCGATTAGGAGCTTGCGATTGTAAGTTGAAAAAGGACTCTATTGCCTTTGATGTTTACCGTCGTGAGATGATTAGCGAACGTCATCGCCACCGCTTCGAATTCAATAATGAATTCCTTAAAGACTTTGAAGCCAAGGGCATGATTGCCACTGGTAAGAATCCAGATACAGACTTAGTAGAAATTGTAGAAATCCCAGATCACCCATGGTTTATGGGCGTTCAATTTCACCCGGAATACAAGAGTACTGTATCCAACCCCCATCCATTATTTGTAAAATTTGTAGCCGCTGCTTTAAAGTACAGCGAGAACGAAAACGCTTGAGATGAATAAAAAGTTGGATATCAGCCAAATCATTGGTTTTCTTTTGATTGGCGCTATCATCATTTACTTCACTGTTTTTAATCAGCCAGAGGTAGAACAAAACCCAGCGGTAGCCAATACCGAAGATACTACTGGCATTGAGGAGGCTAAAGTGCCGGAAGAGGAATTGCCAAGCAAAGCCGATCTGGCCCCTGAAGAAGCAGCTATCGCTAAAGATAGTCTTCAAACCGACAGTATTGCGGTAATTAAAGCTCAAGCCCTTTATGGACCTTTTGCTCAGCAAATGTTGGCTCAGGAAGAAACCGAGTTCATCACTTTAGAGAATGATCTACTGCGTTTAAAGTTCTCCACTATGGGAGCGCAAATCGTAGAGGCTGAGCTTAAGAAGTATAAAACTTACGATTCTTTACCGCTGTACCTTATTAAGGAGAATAGCAATTTTGCTTTCAATTTGCAGTCCGGTCAATTAAGAAGCTCAGCGGATATTCAGTTTAGTATATTAGATCAGGGAGTTGATTTTATTGATTTCCAGGCTAAAAGTGATGATGGTGCGGTTCTAACTTATCACTATAAACTACCAGCCGACGATTACCGATTATTACTCGACATTGAAAGTGATGGCATGAGTAGTATGCTTGCCAATGTAGAGCCATCCTTATTATTCGAGCTTAAAGCGAATCGCCACGAGAAGAATAAGAAGAATGAAATTCAAGGTTCAGAACTTCAATATCGCCTTATCGAAGATTTAGATGTTGAGAGTTTCAATACCACCAGTAAAGATGAAGAAACCGCAGAGGGCAGCCTAGATTGGGTAGCTTTCCGCCAGCAATTCTTTACCACCATTTTACAATCTAGGGGAGAGGCCTTCGCTGGTGCAGATATGGCCCTAGCTAGTTTGGAAGAAGAAGGTCATACCAAATATTACGCAGCTAATATTAAGTATCCTAAAGATGGTCGTGGGGATCTAAACCTACCGCTAGCTATTTATTTAGGGCCAAACAAATTTGAAATCCTAGAATCTTACGAATCGGGATTTGAGGAATTAGTGCCACTTGGTTGGGGTATCCTTAGCTGGATTAACCGTGGTTTAGTGCTAAATGTATTTAACTGGTTAGAAGATTACGGAATCAATTACGGACTAATCATTCTGATTATCGCTCTTTTAATCAAGATGATATTATTCCCATTAACCTATACTTCTTATCGCTCTATGGCGAAGATGCGCGTACTGAAGCCTGAGATTGATGAACTTAATGAGAAGTACGACGATCCAATGAAGAAGCAGCAGGCTCAATTGGAATTGTATAATAAGGCGGGAGTAAGTCCATTAGGCGGCTGTTTACCTATGTTATTGCAGTTCCCAATTTTAATTGCCTTATTCCGTTTCTTCCCCGCATCTATTGAGCTTCGTCAGCAGCCATTCCTTTGGGCAGATGACTTATCTACTTACGACTCCATTTACGATTTACCATTCGATATTCCTTTCTATGGGGATCATGTGAGTTTGTTTACTTTATTGATGACGGTTTCTACGCTGATTTATACCTATATGAACCAGCAATTAACTGGCTCGGCTCAAAACCAGCAATTCCCACAGATGAAGTATATCATTTATCTGATGCCGATTATGTTCCTTGGAGTATTTAATGGATATGCCGCTGGTTTAAGTTATTACTACTTCGTTGCCAACATGATTACCTTCGGTCAACAGTGGGCAATTCGCTCCTTTATAGATGAGGATAAGATAAAAGCGAAAATTGCCAAACGCAAGGAGGGACCTCAGAAGGAAAATCGCTTAATGCGCAGAATGAAAGAGGTTCAAGAGCAACAAAACCGTCAACAAAGACGAAATAAGAAATAGTATGTTAAAGCGCTTCAGTATTTGGCTTTCCTTGGTGGTGGTGGTTTCCGCCTGCTCTCCACAACTTTATAAAGTAATGGAAGACCCATCTGAGTCATGGCGTTTTAGCTATTCTACTCGAAACTGTTATGGTACCTGCGCCAATTTTGGTATTCAGCTTTTCCAAAATGGAGATCTCACCTTTAAGGGCAAGAATAAAGTTCAATTTGTAGGGGATACGCTATTAAGCGGCCAAACAGAATTGCGCGATGCTGTGGTGGCTAAGTTAAAGGAGATGAAATTCTTTAGCTTGGATTCTGTGTATGGAAATGCCGATGTGCAGGATTTACCAATCAGCACTTATACATTTGCCATGAAGGCCAATGAGAAGGCATCTAGCTACGATAAAATTAAAACCGTTAAGGCCCAAATGGAAATCCCGCAGGAATTGCGGGATTTTCAAAAATGGTTTAATCAAGAATTAGCCGATTTAGGCCTGCTTTAAAATTCTCTTTTAAGGGAGGAGCTTAAAGCTAGCAACTTCGCCATCATTATTCTCAACTTTTAAGAAGTATAAGCCCGGCTTTAGGTCTAGGCTTAATTCAGTTTTTCTGCCGTTTAATTCGCCAGAGGCAATACTGCGTCCTTGAGCGTCTAACACTCGGTAGCTTTTAAGAAAGCTCCTTTTACTCTCTATAATTAAAGGTGCACCTTCTAAAAAGGCGATGGTATTATACAATTCAATGCCTGCACTATTTGAATCTTCCTCTAAACTAAAATCCGCTGGTAATACATTACGACGCACAAAGGCGGTTTTAATCACCTGGAAGTGAGCGCCTCCATACAGTGCTTGATCAGCATTAATTACCATATTGGCGAAATCTACATAAGTAGAGTTGTTTTGCAGCGTAAAGAGCGCTTCTAAAATAATACGATCGGCAATTTGGCGACTGGTATTATCACGAATCTCCAAAAGGCAAGAAGCCATTAAATCGGTATGTGCATAGATATTGGAGTTGAAGGAAAGCGTTTGATAATCTTTGTTACTAGCAGCACTACGACCATTCCAAAAGGCATTATGACCATCCCAGTTAAACACTCGGTCGCGTTGATTGCCACTAAAATGTAAAGACCAAGTGATGGCGAAATAATCGCAAATCGCTTCTTCCATACCCGCTCTTTCGCTGATGCGGTTGGAATTAGAGGCGGCTGCACTCACCAAGCTGTGGCAGTATTCATGGATTACCACATCCGCATCTTCTGCATCATCAACACCACCTTCACCCATATAAATACGCTTTTCTGCGGGTGAGTAATAACTCTGATCCGAATTACTTAAAGCATGCACATCTACGCCAATTTGTGCTCCTGGGATGCTGGTAAAACCTAAACTGTCGATATAGGTCTTGAACTCCGTCATATGGAAGAAAGCATTCACATCTTCAAATCCATCCTGTCCACGGGTATAATTAAAAGTACCATTGGTGCTGGTTACCGGATTAACTATCGGCATGCTAAACTCATCAATCTTAATGTCGTTGTTCTCTAGTTTAAAAACACCATTGTCAAAGGTCCCGCGGAAACTCTGAATAACACGCTCGCCATTAAGGCTGGCATTATCACCATCATTCATATCCGAAAAACTGCCACCATAATTCACATTGGCGGTACTCAATGGGTCTGGAAGGAATACATAACCCGTGCAAGTAGTATCATTGGCGTAACGGCGATTATCGGCAAAATTGAAAATCTCCGACCCCGCTATAAAAGCCTGATAATGGGCACCTTCAGCCCCGAAAAGATCGATGCTATAGCCTGGTAGTAATTGATCATCTACCGAAAGGTAGGCAGGAATGCTGTTTAATCTATCGCAGTTAAATTCACTTTTTAAGGCGGTCGTATCTACACTTAGTGGACTTAAATCGCCAAAGTTTTCGGGAAGCTCTGGATACTGAATCCATAAATTACCATTTTGATACTCGTGTATAGATAATCCCTGGAAGCTAAGCTTACGGCCATCCATATAAAGGAAGTAATGGCGATGTACACCAGCCGGGCTGTTTAGACTTTTATATTCTATCGCCTCCCAATTATTATGGGGTAGAAGGTTTAATGCAATTTGCAGGGCATTGTCGCCACCCCAGTTTTCTAGGTGGTAGCTCAACATTGGAGCGGCGGTATGTTCGCCATCGAAATTCTGCACATGCTTATGCTGTGCACAAAGGCCCAAACTGATAAGGCTTAGAAATAGGATTTTTTTAAACATGATCTTCAATTTCTTTGATCTTCACTTGATATAATTCTTTGACCTGCTCTAGTGCCAAGTCTTTTTTGGACTGCCTTACCTTTAAACGGTAGCCTGCATCCTCGGCCATGCTTTCATCTACAATTTCGAAAATAGTTTGTGGTAAAACTCGCATTACTTCATCCATTGCCGAATAAGGGAAACGCATCTCGTAGTAAAAGTATAAATATACATCCAATGGCTTAGCCTTTTCCAAGGCTTCTTCTGCTGCCGTTCTATAAGCGTTTATTAAACCACCAACGCCTAATTTAGTTCCACCGAAGTAACGTACAACGATAACCACAACATCCCATAAATCTTTCGACATCAGGGCATTAAAAATCGGTGTACCTGCCGAATGGGCGGGTTCGCCATCATCATTAAAACGAGCCTGGGCCTGCTTGGGTTGGCAGCGATAGGCGTAGCAATGGTGACGAGCATCGTGGTATTGCTTTTTTACCTTTTCTAGAATTTCGGGAAATTCAGACTCATCTTTCATCGGAAAAGCCAAGGCTATAAACTTAGAACCTCGGTCTTTAAAGAGGGCCTCGCTCGGGGCTGAAATAGTGCGGTAATGGTCCTGTTTGATGGACTCTTGAATCATAGTACCAAAGCTATCAAAACGATGGAAACCATGGCTAATACAATTCCGGTCAGATTTATTCGGCTAAGCTTCTCTTTATAAAAGAAATAGCCCAAGAGCGCACTAAAGAATACGACTCCTACATTGTTAAGGGCGAAAATACTAGAGCTTTCTAAGCCTTGCATGCTGAGGGCTTGCAGTAAAAAGTAAATGCTTCCATAATTTGGAATACCCAGAGCAATGCCTCCTAAAACCGACTTAAAGGCAAACGATTTCTTTTCTACTAAAAGCTGATATAAAACCAAAATTATCCCGAAAACCGCAGCAAAGCCGAAAATGCTAGAAGCAAACCAAGCCTGATCTACTTTCGGCACCAATTCCGCTTCATTGTATTTTAGAAAAGCATCTAAAAATCCAGAGCCAATAAAAAGTACAATCGGGAACCAAAAGGCGGATGCCGAGCGCTTCATTTTTTGAGGCTGGTAGGTGGTCATATAAACCGCCACTAGGGCCAAAATAATTCCCACTAACTTTAAAGGACCTGCAGATTCTTGGAAATAGAGGATACCAAAGGAAACCGGCACAATAACCGCCATTTTAACCGCTACCGAAACGGTGGCCATACCGTAATTCTGACTAACCCAAGCCATTAAACGAAAGAGGGTGATAAAGAGCAAACCCAAAATTAAAACCGACCAAATCCACGGCTGATCAAAAAGTTGCAGCGGTCCTTTTGCGTTGCCTGCTTGCATTTGACCGATTCCATAAGCTATAAAGTAATTGATTAGAATCGCCTGTAAATTGTCGATTTCAAAACGCTTTAACAGCTTGAACACCACAAAAATGAGCACCGAGCAGCTAATGCTAAGGAAGAGCCAGATCATAAATTTTGGTATTTAAAGATTTGATCTTTGCCTAGCTTTATACTTTCC
>CATMQD010000172.1 GCA_950073045.1 uncultured Flavobacteriales bacterium
TGGGCCACATCGATTTTTTGTCCGCTTTCCCAACGTGCATACATGCTTTGTGAGCCATCAAAAACAAAGAGGATCCGAGTAATAATCGGATCGGGTTTCTTTTCTCTTTGCGCCTGTAGGCTGAATCCGCTAAACAGCAGAAAAATAAAAACTACGGGTATGAAGGATTTTCTAATAGTCACCCAATGTCTCTTCCAATTGACCTAAGGCCTTTTCTAATTGCTCGTCGTTTGGAGCAATACCGTGCCATTCATGCGTTCCGGCCATAAAATCTACACCGGCGCCCATATCCGTTTTTAAAATAACGGCTACTGGTTTTCCTTTTCCACTTAGGGATTTAGCTTCTTCTAAACCAGCAATTACAGCGGCAAGGTCATTTCCTTTTTCAATGCTTAGAGTAGTCCAGCCGAAAGCTTCAAACTTAGCGGCAATGCTTCCCATTGGTAAAACATTATCCGTTGCGCCGTCTATTTGCTGGCCATTCGCGTCAATTGTAGAAATGAGGTTATCTACTTTATTGGCAGCAGCATACATCGCAGCTTCCCAAATTTGACCTTCCTGTAATTCACCATCGCCGTGAAGGCTATATACAAGATGTTTATCGCCATTTTGCTTTTTGCTAAGGGCTGCACCAATAGCTACTGACATCCCCTGACCTAAAGATCCGCTGGCAATGCGTACTCCGGGTAATCCCTCATGGGTAGTAGGGTGACCTTGTAAACGAGTGTTTAGTTTACGGAAGGTGTTTAATTCCTCGGTAGGGAAATAACCTGCGCGACTGAGCACACTGTAGTACACGGGGCTAATATGGCCATTGGATAGGAAGAATAAATCTTCTCCTTCACCGTCCATATTGAAAGGCTGGGCTTTATGTTCCATCATGTGATGGTATAAAGCCACGAAATATTCTACACAACCCAAACTTCCTCCTGGGTGTCCACTTTGAACGGCGTGTACCATTCGAACAATATCTCGGCGGGTTTGGCTACAAATCTTATGAAGGTCTTTGATCTCAGTCATTTAGCTGCTTTGAGCTGCAAAATTATTGAATCTCAAGCTGCTGGACTACCCGATGTTAATAAATTGTGAAAAAGCAAAATGGGGTGAATCCGCTTAATTAAGGACGTAAAGCCGGGCGAAAAATTATCTTTGCCGCCTTAATTCTTCAGAATGAAATGTGGTATCGTAGGACTTCCAAATGTAGGTAAGTCCACTCTTTTTAACTGTTTGTCGAATGCCAAGGCACAATCGGCTAATTATCCTTTTTGCACCATTGAGCCTAATATGGGGATGGTGAATGTTCCAGATGAACGTTTGGATAAACTAGAAGAGCTCGTTAATCCCGAGCGTGTGGTTCCTGCCACCGTAGAGATTGTAGATATCGCTGGTTTGGTAAAAGGAGCTTCTAAAGGAGAAGGATTGGGGAACCAGTTTTTAGGCAACATTAGAGAATGTAATGCCATTCTACATGTTTTGAGATGTTTCGAGAATGAAAATATCACCCACGTTGATGGCGATATAAATCCAATTCGCGATAAAGAAACCATCGATACTGAGCTTCAACTAAAGGATCTTGAAACTTTAGAAAAGCGCATTGATAAGCACCGTAAAGCCGCTCGTACCGGAAATAAAGAGGAAGTGAAAAACGTGGAGCTTTTAGAAGCCCTACAAAAGCACTTGGAAAGCGGGAAAAGCGTTCGTGGCTTCGAGCGCACTGAGGATCAAGACGAACTCATTAAAGAAATTCAATTTTTAACCGATAAGCCAGTACTCTACGTTTGTAATGTGGAGGAATCATCTGCGAAAAGCGGAAACTCTTGGGTAGAGAAGGTTAAGGAAATGGCCGCCAGCGAAAATGCAGAGGTAATGCATCTGGCAGCAGCCACAGAAGCGGATATCGCAGAGTTAGAAAGCTATGAGGAGCGCCGGATGTTTTTAGATGATCTAGAATTAGAAGAGGCTGGCGTAAACCGATTGGTGCGTAGTGCTTACTCTTTATTGAACCTTCAAACCTATTTTACAGCGGGTGTTAAGGAAGTTAGAGCCTGGACCATTAAGAAGGGTTTTACCGCTCCACAAGCAGCGGGTGTAATTCACACCGATTTTGAAAAAGGCTTTATTCGCGCGGAAGTAATTAAATATGAGGACTATGTTAAGTATGGCTCGGAAGCCGCTGTGCGCGATGCCGGTAAACTAAATGTTGAAGGAAAGGAGTACTTAGTAGGCGATGGAGATGTGATGCATTTCCGTTTTAATGTCTAGCTCTTGAAAAGTTGTGTAAAAAATCTAATCCGCGGGTAGAAGTGTAAAGCGCGGGTATCGCTAAATTCGGATTCCTAATCCTCAAGCATGTCAGAGACCACAAGCAATTATAACGAAGATAATATTAGATCCCTCGATTGGAAGGAGCATATCCGCCTACGACCGGGAATGTATATCGGTAAGTTGGGCGATGGTTCTTCCTCGGATGACGGAGTTTATATCCTCTTAAAGGAAATTCTCGATAATGCGGTAGATGAATTTGTGATGGGCGCCGGTCGCACCGTGGAGGTTAATATCCGCGATGGCGAAGTAATGGTCCGCGATTATGGTCGTGGTATTCCTTTAGGTAAAGTAGTGGATGTTGTATCCAAAATTAACACCGGGGCTAAGTACGATTCCAAAGCCTTTAAAAAGTCGGTTGGTCTTAATGGAGTAGGGGCTAAAGCAGTAAATGCACTTAGCGATTATTTCCAAGTGCAATCGGTTCGGGATGGTAAAACCAAAATTGCTCGTTTCGAGAAAGGCGAATTGGTGCAAGATGATCCGATTAATGATTCGAGCTTAAGGCGAGGAACAAAAATTCTCTTTAAACCCGATAATACCGTTTTCAAAAATTACCGCTTTGTAAGTGAGTATATCGAGAAGATGCTTTGGAATTACGCCTATCTAAATCCGGGCTTAACCATTGTCTTTAATGGTGAGAAATTCCATTCGGAAAACGGTCTTAAAGATCTTTTACAAGATAATATTGATAGTGAGGTAATGCACGAAATCATCCACTTGCGTGGAGATGATATTGAAGTGGCATTAACCCATAGTGAGCGCAGTCAGAGCGATATGTACTATTCCTTTGTGAATGGTCAGCATACTACTCAAGGCGGTACCCACCAAAATGCTTTTCGAGAAGCGCTTGTTAAAACCTTAAGGGAATTTTACAATAAGAGTTTCGACGCAGCCGACATCCGAGATTCGGTGGTAGCCGCTGTTTCCATTAAGGTGATAGAGCCCGTTTTTGAGTCTCAAACCAAAACCAAATTAGGTTCTAATGAAATTGGCCCAGAGGGACCTACCGTGCGGACCTTTGTACTGGATTTCATGAAGACTAAGCTTGATAATTACCTGCATCGTAATGAAGCGGTAGCGGAAATTATCTTGAAAAAAATTCTACGTGCTGAAAAGGAACGCAAAGAATTAAGTGGCATTAAGAAACTTGCTCGTGAAAGAGCTAAAAAAGCCAGCTTGCATAACCGTAAGCTCCGCGATTGCCGCAAACATTATAATGATCAAAAAGATGAGCATCGCCTAGATACCACGCTCTTTATTACGGAGGGTGATTCGGCGAGTGGCTCCATAACTAAAAGTAGAAATGTAAACACCCAAGCGGTTTTTAGTCTAAAGGGTAAGCCTTTAAACTGCTATGGTTTAACCAAAAAGGTGGTTTACGAAAACGAGGAGTTTAACCTCTTGCAGGCAGCTCTTAATATTGAAGATGGTCTAGAAAACCTCCGGTATAATAATGTGGTAATTGCCACCGATGCGGATGTTGATGGAATGCACATCCGTTTATTATTGATCACCTTCTTTTTGCAGTTCTTCCCAGACCTTGTGCGTGAAAGTCACCTCTTTATTTTACAAACCCCATTATTTAGGGTGCGTAATAAAAAGGAGACTATTTACTGTTACAGTGAAGAGGAGAAACGTGCAGCTTTATTAAAGTTGGGAATCAAAGCTGAAATCACCCGATTTAAAGGTTTAGGTGAGATTTCTCCAGATGAGTTTAAACACTTTATCGGTGAAGATATTCGCTTAGATCCGGTGATGCTAAGTAAGGAGGCTACTATTGAGCAGATTCTCGCTTTCTACATGGGGAAAAATACTCCCAAACGACAAGAGTTTATTATTGAAAATTTGCGGATTGAACGGGACCCTACCGAGGAAGAGGAAAAAGAGGAACTGATCAATGAAAATTAACGCCAACCGCAATGCCAAGATAAATGTGGTGATTCTCACCTTTGGCGTGATGGCCATCTTCACCAACTTTGCTCTCAGTTTTTTCCAAGGTTCTTACACCGATAATTGGTGGCTTAGCTTGGGGGGATTTTTGGCGATTTTCTATTTATTATACCGCGGTCCATCTACTTTTAAGTACGATTCGGAAGGGGAGGTTTTAAACTTTACAACCGACGATGCGATTTGGGCTAAGCTGTTTCGAAACTTTAAAAGACATTATGAGTTCCCCAAGCGGCGGCTGCATAGCTTTAAGCTGAAGCGTGGTCTCTTTCGACATCGTTTGGTGATCTATATTAATAGCCGTAGTGGTGGCGTAAAAGAACGATCCATGTTGGTATCCTATCTTAGTCGCAACCAAAGAAAGACATTGGTAAACTCATTGAGGAAATATTCACATAAGGGAAAAAATGGCCGAAGAAAATCAGGATCCGGAACAGAGCAGTCCGGAGAATAATCCAAAGGAACAAAAACCGCACATAACCAGAGTATCCGGGATGTACGAGGACTATTTCCTGGATTATGCGAGTTATGTGATCCTGGAAAGAGCAGTACCAACATTGGTCGATGGCTTAAAGCCCGTACAAAGACGGATTTTGCACGCCTTGAAGGAGATGGACGATGGACGCTACCACAAAGTAGCCAACGTTATCGGGCAAACCATGAAATACCACCCTCATGGTGATGCTTCAATTGGTGATGCATTGGTTCAATTAGGGCAAAAGGATTTACTAATCGATGCCCAAGGAAACTGGGGTAACGTGCTTACAGGCGATAGCGCCGCAGCACCGCGATATATCGAAGCCCGCCTTTCTAAATTTGCCTTGGAGGTGGCTTACAGCCCTAAAGTTACCGAATGGCAAAGTAGCTATGATGGTCGGGGTAAAGAACCCGTGGAGTTTCCGGTTAAATTCCCATTGCTCCTTGCTCAAGGAGTAGAAGGTATTGCGGTGGGACTTTCCACCAAGATCATGCCTCATAACTTTAATGAGCTAATCGACGCTTCGGTTAAAGTGCTCAAAGGGCAAAAGTTTGACTTAATACCAGATTTTCCAACCGGGGGAATTGCAGACTTCACTAATTATAATGAAGGTCTCCGCGGAAGTAGAATTCGGGTACGTGCTCGTATCAATATTCGCGATAAAAAAACCCTGGTAATTGAAGAAATTCCCTTTAGTACCACCACCGGTTCACTTATCGAATCGATTCTAAAGGCGAATGATAAAGGGAAAATCAAGATCCGCAAGATTGAGGATAATACCGCCGAGCATGTTGAGATTTTAGTGCATCTGCCGGCAGGCATTTCTCCCGATAAAATGATTGATGCCTTATATGCTTTTACTGATTGTGAAGTATCCGTGGCCCCGCTTTGTTGCGTAATTGAGAACGATGCTCCTCAATTTTTATCGGTAAAGGAAATTTTACGTCGTAATGTGCAAAACACCCTCGACGTATTAAAAGCGGAGCTCGAATGGGAGCTTAACGAATTACAAGAAAAATGGCATTTTGCTTCTCTAGAGCGCATCTTTATCGAGAACCGTATTTATCGAGATATTGAAGAAGCAGAAACTTGGGAAGACGTAATAGGCAATATCCGCACTGGCTTAGAGCCCCATATCAAACATCTTCTTAGGGAAGTTACCGAAGAGGATATTGTGCGCTTAACCGAAATCCGAATCAAAAGAATTTCCAAATTTGATAAGGATAAAGCCGACGCCCACATTGAAGCCTTAGAAGGGGAAATCGAAAAGGTGAAACATAACCTTGCGAATCTGGTGGAATACGCCATCAATTGGTATAAAAACATTAAAAAGAAGTACGGAGCTGGTCGCGATCGTAAAACTGAAATTCGTGTTTTTGAAGATATTGTAGCTACCAAGGTGGCCATGGCGAATGTTAAGCTCTACGCCAATTTAGAAGAAGGTTTTATCGGCACCAGCCTGCGCAAGGATACTTTTATTGGCGATTGCTCGGATATAGATGATATCATCGTATTCCTGAAAAATGGTCAGTTTATGGTAACTAAAGTCGACCAGAAAACCTATATCGGTAAAAATATCATTCATGTTGCGGTATGGAAAAAAGGCGATAAGCGCACCACCTATAACATGATTTACCGCGAT
Organism: uncultured Flavobacteriales bacterium; assembly: GCA_950073045.1. Taxonomy (GTDB): domain Bacteria; phylum Bacteroidota; class Bacteroidia; order Flavobacteriales; family Schleiferiaceae; genus Croceimicrobium. The sequence continues at coordinate 6,393 of CATMQD010000172.1, forward strand.
GGTAAAAAAGGGGCTTCCTTTATGAAGCGCTTCCAAGTAACTGCTATTACTCGCGATAAATTATACGACCTAACCGCAGGCACAGATGGTAGTGAGGTATTGCACTTTACCGCTAATCCTAATGGAGAGGCCGAAAAGGTAATGATCTACTTAAGAGCCCTCCAAAGACTGAAAAAGCTGAAATTCGAGATAGATTTTGCCGAATTAGCGATTAAAGGAAGAGGGGCCAAGGGGAATACTGTGACTAAGTATCCCATTAAGAAAGTAGAAGTTCGGGAAGAAGGAGTATCCACTTTAGCCGCTCGTAAAATTTGGTTCGATGAAACCGTACATCGCTTAAATGCCGAAGGTAGAGGCCGACTTTTAGGCAGCTTTAAAGGAGATGATAAGATTTTAGAAATTTCGAAAAGTGGTCATTATCGCTTAACTGGATATGACCTCAGTATTCATTTTGATGATGACTGGGCGATCATCCAAAAGTACGATCCCGAAAGAGCAATTTCGGCAGTATATTTTGATGGCGAAAAACAAAAGCACTACGTTAAACGCTTTATTCCTGAGGTACTAGATCGCAAAGAGCTGTTTATTAGCGAGCATGAAGATTCCCAGTTAGATTTTGTAAGTTATGACCTTCAACCACGTATTGAAATCATATACCGCAAGATCAATGGAAAGCAGAAGGAAGATGAGGAATTGGTGCTGAGTGACTTTATCTCCATAAAAGGTGAAAAAGCTCAGGGTAACCAACTTAGCCGTGATGAGGTGCGTAAGATTAATGGCCTCGAACCTCTAATTGAAGAGGAAGAGCAAAGCGAAGACGAAAACGATACAGATGAAAATACCTCAAACCCGGGAGAACAAGAAGATGATGGCCAAATTACTTTGGGCCTCGATTAGCATTCTTTTTGCAGCCAGCACCCCATTAAAAGCCCAAGCAAGCTTAGATATGAATGAGCTTGGCCGGCTTACCTACAATGAAACCTTGAATGATGTTTGGGGATGGGTTGATACCGCTAATAGCAAAGAATACGCTCTGGTTGGTGTGCAAAACGGTTTGTCGATTGTGGACGTTACAAATCCTGCAAGCCCCGTTCAAACCAATTTCTTCCCTGGGGCCAATTCGATTTGGCGCGATATGAAAACCTATGGGAATTACTCTTATACCGTGCACGATGTGTTTAGCGGAACCAGCAATGGGATTTTCATTGTTGATATGACTACCATTGGAAA
>CATMQD010000173.1 GCA_950073045.1 uncultured Flavobacteriales bacterium
ACCGCTCAGGTTGCGGTATTGAGCTTAATTGCCATTAAGATTGCTCACAAGAAAGGCCTATTAAAAGAAAGCTACTACCACCGATTGCTGAATGAACTGAATGAGATTCCAGCTAAAATCGAATCGATGCTTAAGAGTGATGCACAATCTAAGTACATCGCTGAGCTTTATAAAGATGCTCCAAACTTCTTGTACTTAGGTCGTGGCTATAATTTCCCTGTAGCCTTAGAAGGTGCTTTAAAGCTGAAAGAAATTAGCTACATCCATGCAGAAGGATACCCCGCTGCGGAGATGAAGCACGGTCCGATTGCCCTTATCGACGAAAACATGCCGGTAGTGGTAATCGCCCCTAAAAGCGGTCAATATGAGAAGATTGTTTCCAATATTCAGGAAGTAAAAGCTCGTGAAGGAAAGGTAATTGCTATTGTTAATGATGGTGATAGTGAGATCGCTAAAATGGCGGATCACGTAATTGAGGTTAAAGACACCATGGAGGTATTCTCTCCTTTATTAACCACCATTCCTTTGCAGTTACTATCGTATCACATCGCAGTTATGCGCGGTTGTAATGTAGATCAACCACGAAACTTAGCGAAGTCGGTAACGGTAGAATAAGCTAAAGATAAACCCAATTTAAAAAGCCTTCCCGGCAATGCTGGGAAGGCTTTTTATTTGCTATTGGCCTATCAATACAGAGAGCTATAATTATTTACAACTTAAAGTTTAGGCATAAAAAAAGGGCTGCATAAATGCAGCCCTTCCATAAAATTGCAATGCTTAGAGTTTAATAGCGATACGCGCCATAACTCTTGGTACCCAAGCATAAGAAGATAAATTCTCCTCTAGCTCAGCTTCCTCCGAGGAAGTGTTTTCTAACATTCCGTTAGCATTAATATTTACATCCGGACCACCAGCGTAGAAAGTTCCGAATTCTAAGCCGAAACCTACTCTTTTCTTAGGCACCGCACGTCCGAAGCCGAAACCTACGTAAGGGGCGATTCCCGTCCAAGATACAGTAAGGTCGATGTCACCGATTTCCTCGTTATCAATAATCAAATCTCCGTAACCGATATCATCATTAAGGAGAATCAAGGTATTTACACCTACATCATTTAAGTACCCAAAACCCGCAACAAGCTTAAATGCTTTGTTAGAGGTTGGCTGATACTCTAAGAATAATTCATAAACCGAAGAATTCAAGTTGGCATTTACATTAACCGACTGACCCGAAATATCCATATCGGTATTGTAGTCGTTTAAAGCAAAGGCTAAAAATCCAGCTCTAATATTCAAGCTACGGTTAATGTTGTAAGCATACTCCAATCCTATCCCTGGCAGTCCAGCGCTTAAAGCGATGGCGTGACGGTTCTGCCACATTGGATATTTATCTTCAGCCATGGTTTTGGTCTCTGAAGAATCAGTACTAGCTGCTTCTTGCGCTAAGGCAGGGCTTATCATAACCGCGCCCAAGGCTAATGTTAGAAATAACTTTTTCATGGTATGGGTTTGGTTGATTAAAGTCCTAATGCGTTACAGGCGCTTTGAGGTAAAGTAACTTGGTAAATCTTACCATTCTCTACCAGTACGTTTAAGGTGTCCTTTTGAACATCATTAAACTGAGCACGGAAATCATATCTAACATCTCTTTCCAAGGCAGGGAAAGAAGCGTAAGTTACTCCTAAATTCTGCTGTGTAAAGGTGTATAAGTGCTGGAACTGTTCGCCACTTCCGTTTTTGCGATAGTACATTTTTACCCCTGCTGGTGGCTGAACTAAGGTATTTGAAGAACCGCAATACAATTGGTAACCAATTGATGGTGGTTGAACTTTTGGCTCAATCTTTAATACTCGGAAGTTGTAACCCCAATAGTTTACAGCCTCTAAAGAAGTATTAAAGCTAGCTGGAGAGAATGATGTGTAATAAATTCTTGGCGCTCCCCAAGGTGAACGGGTAGAGATAAACCTGCGAGGGTTTCTTCTAAAGTTAGGACCGAAATTACCTCTTAAACGGAAGTAATAGTTACGAGATCCCCACCACCAGCTGTAGCTATAGGTGTAACGAGCCCAAATAATTCCGCTAATCGCTCCATTAGGATTGTTAGGGTCATTGTAGCGAGCACCTAAACCGAAACGGTATACTGGTGGATACCACCATCTTCTCCATCTTCTCCAACGGTACCAAGATAAGTGCGTAATAGTTGGATTAACAAATAATTCGCCCGTAGCGGGATCCTTCTCAACAACGAAAGAACGATCTTCTACTTGCCATGCGTCATCACCATCAGATAAACTCATTAAACTAATGGAGTCACCTTCTTGGTAAGCGCGATCAAACTCTAAGTTATATGTTCCTGCTGGAATTGGAATACGGGTAGAAACACCGCCAGAAGTTTTACCTCCAGAGAAACCGCGTACTGGAACCCCGTCAAGGTCCATGGTAATATTATAGCTACCAGTTTGCTCCATAATAACGGTATCCATTTCGCCATCAGTCTCTACAACCTGCATCATACCGGTACCATTAGGCATCGCCATTTGAGCTTGTTGAGAAGTGTCGGATAAACTAAGAACGCTCACATTTAAACCAGTACCTCCGCGCTTAGCAACAATCTCGTTACCATCTGCATCAAGGAACTTAACGTCCGCAGGAACCACCAATCTCACTTTTGAAAGGCTATCTGGGGAACCGGTATTAACTACTAAAGGTTGACTTAATGTGTTTGTACTTGGATCTACCGCTCCATTAGAAGTAGTGTTACTAATAGAGTTTGGAAGGTTATTCAAGTTCAGCATCTGAGCCACATCTGCCATGAAATAATCCTCTTCGGTAACTTGCATGTTAAGGCTGGTTTTCTGATAACCATTGGCCTCAAAGTTTACCGTGAATTTAATAGGGTTACCCGGAGTAGGCTCGTATCCCTTGGCAATCATTAACTGAAGGGTACCGAAATTAACTTCGTAATTCTTGGTCCCATCAATATTAAATACCGCATCGGCGTTGGAGCCGCTTACACTAACATTTATGTTACTAGGTAATTGGTTGCTTGGATCGGTTAGGTCTTCAACGTCAATTTCTACTACATACTTGTAGAAACTTGGAGAAATGTGCACCTGGAAATCATCCAGAATTTCATCGGGCTTTGTACAGGCAAAAGCCAAAAGCACCAGTGCTAAAAAAGATAAGTACTTGTTTTTCATCATGACGGGGGTTAATTGGTTAAAGATAGTAAAATTCAGATATAGCTTATGGCTATTACTAAATAGACCATCTTTCTTAAGGGCAAAAAACGCGAATAAAGAGCCTAAGTGCAAGACCTAAACTGCAAATAGGGGAAATTTCCTCAAGATTTAACATGAAATACCCCTTTTCGTACTTGAGTAACACTTCACTTAATATTGACCTAACAAAAAAAGGGAGTCTTTCAACTCCCTTTTACCCCTAATGCAAATCCATTGCGAGCTTACAAAGTTGTACAAACTCTCGGCGGTAGCCATGCGGGTCCGAGCCTAGATGCCGCTCTGCTAGGCCGATGGCCGACTCCAAGCTGCTGCTTCCCGCATATTCACTTCGGCGAAGCAGTAAGCCGTACTGAAGCACCGCCGAGAGAAAAGCAAAATCAGGATTTGTGCTTTCAATGTCTTTTATAGTTTCCACCCTAAGGGTACTTTTTAAACCCTGCGGCTTTTTATAGCGTAGTTTCAATAAGGCAATTTCATCGCCAAAGGCATCATCTTTTAACTCATTACTTTGGTAGCGCAAGTCCTGCTCCTTGCTCCATAAAGTATCCGAATCGGCTTGTTCGCGAAGGATTAACTCGTAAACGGCAGTTACCGAATGACCAGCACCGATATCACCAGCATCCTTGGTATCATCGTCAAAATCTTCATCAGCCAATAGGCGATTCTCGTAACCTAACAAGCGATAAGCGGCCACTTTATTTGGATTAAACTCCACCTGAAACTTGGTGTCCTTGGCTACTACATGAAGGGTAGCCCCCATCTCCTCGGCCAAAACTTTTCGCGCTTCCAATAAACCGTCGATATAGGAATAATTACCATTACCATGATCGGCTAATTGCTCCACCTTGGCATCTTGATAATTGCCAGTACCAAAGCCTAAAACACTCAAGAATACCCCAGATTCGCGCTCCTCTTCGATAAGCTCAATTAATCCTTCTTGGGAAGAAACGCCAACGTTAAAGTCTCCATCGGTAGCCAGTATAACCCGGTTGTTGAAATCCTCATCAAAATTTTCGCGGGCCACCTTGTAAGCGAGTTTAATTCCCGCTCCGCCAGCAGTAGAGCCTCCAGCGCTAAGGTTATTTATGGTGTTAATAATCTTATTCTGATCGCTAGCTAAGGTAGACTCCAATACCAAACCGGTAGATGAAGCATAAACCACTATCGCTACCCGATCTTCCGGACGCAAATTCCTCACCATTATTTTCATGGCATTTTGGAGCAGGGGCAGCTTGTTCGAGCTTGACATACTACCACTAACATCAATTAGGAAGACCAGATTACTAGGTGGTAAATCTTCAGACTTAATACTTTCGGTTTTTAAACCGATCCTCAACAAACGGTGCTGCTTATTCCAGTCGCAAGTCCTTAAATCAGTACTTACTGAAAACACCTCGTCCTTCTCTGGCTCGGGATAGTCGTAATTAAAATAGTTGATGAATTCTTCCAAACGAACCGCATCGGGATGTGGCAAGGAGCCCGACTTTAACATCCTACGCACATTGGCGTAAGATGCCGCATCTACATCAGCACCAAAGGTGGAAAGCGGCTTAAAATAGGTGCCCAGAAATTCATTCTCTGTTACAGCATTGTAATTCTCACCTGCAAATCGCTCTTGTGGACTAACTTCCCTATAATCATTATTCAGAGCAGCTTGAGGTATTTGAACACTGCCTCGGACTTTAACCCCATCTATAAAATATACCGTTCCCTCCGATCGGGCTCCCCGGATTTTAGTTTCACCATCAGTATTAGATGTCACTCCTGCCGCTTGACCAGCTACCGAACTTATATCCCGAACGGCCATTATTTGGATATCCTCCGAGGTAGTTACTTTACTGGATTTAGATTTATCAATAAGCGGAGCAGAATGGATCACTTCCACTTCCTGTAAGACCTCATTAGAGGCTTGCATTTTAACATTAAGGGTGGTGATGGTATTCGGAGTGATCATAACCTCCTTAATCCGCATTTTGCTGTAGCCTACAAAAGTGACTTCAACATTATAGGTGCCAGGATTTATAGGATTAATATTGAATCTTCCGTCGAGATCAGTGGAACCACCGGTAACTTGACTTAACGAATCATCTAAGACTATAACATTAGCAAAAGGAATGCTTTCGCCAGTGCTCGAATCGGTAACAATCCCTCGCAGCGAACCTGGCCTTTGCTGGGCTTCAGACTGAAAAGTACTAAATAGGAGAACGAGGGTAAATAAAGGAGTGAACCACTTCATAGGGTTTCAATTTTGGTTAAATCCCATCAGGTTTTCTGATGGCACTCCTTTCTGCAGAAAAGAAAAATGCGCTTCTATTTATATAGACCGCAGATCACTTTCCCCGTTGCATGAAATCATTAAAATAATTAATTCACACGCTCATACTGGTGTCGCGTTTTCTCCAGCTTAAGCTGAAGCGATTCCAGCTCCTCCTTCACTTCCTGATGGTTAGCCTCTACAATTGGAAAAAGTGACTCATCTATAAATAGGTGACTAGGCCCGAGCAACAATTCCTTGGGCTTCTCCTTTTCTAAGCGATCTAATTGTTGCTTTAAAAAGGTTTCCATTTTATCGTAGCGTTCATCCCAAAACTTGCGCACTAGAGGATGCGGCGCTTTATAATGGTATTCATGCTTCTCCTTTTGATAGGTTTTAAGCTTAAGCTGATGAAACTGAGAGTTATGCTTTATCCGCAATTGAAACTGAGCCTCGGTACTTTCTGCTGCCAAACGAGAAACTAGTTTAAAATCCTCGTCATAGAGGTTTAATACTGGCAAATCCGATTGCTGTAATCGATTGTAGTCCTTTACTTGTAAGTACTTTCCAGCAAAGGCTTCCCCATTCTTTTGAATTTCATAATACTCCTCTTCCACCGGCCTTAAAACCTCCTCGGTATTTGTGATCCGGAGGCGTACTTCCTCGTCCACTTCCCTTTGAAAATCGTGCAGTTCACGTCTTAACATCGGTAAGGCCAAAGCCAAACTATAACCATGCTTGCGGATAGTTTCCGCCAAAATTTCCTGGACATCCTCTACTTGGGAGGGCTGATTCCAAAGGGCATGCGACATTAAAAAGCAATCCATTAAATCCACCTTATCGCGATCATTAAGGAAGGCAGAAGTGCGCAATAAGCGAATCACTTTCTTCCAGCGACGATCAAATACTTTAATATGCTTGGCCGGATCTTCTTGCTTTTGATTGTATTCGAGCAGTTTTTCGCGCACAATTTGGATTACACTTAAAACCTCATCTTCCACCCTAACCTGGTCGATAAGCTTATGCCACTCCTCAATTTCTTGATTGCTGATCTTAAACTCCTCGCGCACTGGATCGTCATACACCTCCTCAGTGCTGGTAATCATTTCTAAAAAAGGCCTTTTCCCCTGAATTTCACCTAAATGGTAACGCAGGAGCAAACGGTCGTATAAAGGACCAAAGTTCTCGCCTTCGGGAGGGAGCTCATTACTGGCGGTGATTAGGCCTTTTAAATCCACATCAATTTCTTGCTCACCATTGCGGTAAACCTTTTCATTAATAATGGTTAATAGGGCATTTTGAATCGAGGAACTAGCCTTCCAAATTTCATCGAGGAAAACAATATTCGCCCCAGGCATATAGCGCTCTGTCTTGCGCTCATACTTATCTTCCTGTTTAAGCTTTTGAATAGAGATCGGACCAAAGACCTCTTCGGGGGTTGAAAAGCGGGTCATTAAGTACTCGAAAGATCGTGCCTCCTTAAAGGCAAACTTCAAGCGGCGGGCCACCATACTTTTGCCTACTCCCGGGGGACCTAATAAAAAAAGGCTTTCGCCTGATAGCGCAGCTAGTAATGCTAATTTCACTACTTCATCGCGCTCGTATAAACCACGACAGAGGTCCTCCAAGAGACCCTTTACTTTTTCACTTCGATGCATAAAATAAGAACCCCTTTAGGCTGGCGCTGTTCATAGAGATTAGAAAAATACTAGAAGCATCTTAGGTGTGTGGGCTTTTTGAAGAAAAGGTTGGAGATGAGATGTGAAACGTGAGACCAGGCGTGTCGCTTCACTGCTGAGGACCAGAGATAATACCAGCACAAAACAAATCCGTTCATCCTTTTTTCTGTGTTCCTATTATCTAGATGTGAGATATGAGACGTGAGACGTGAGATTTTGCAGGTGCTTGATATGGACTTCATTGCACAAAATGGGCTCCCCTCAATCTTTGAAATCCGTTCATCCTTTTTTCTGTGTTCCTATTATCTAGATGTGAGATATGAGACGTGAGACGTGAGATTTTTGTGCGTGCCTGATATAGGTTGACCACAATTAAAGTGATCATCTATGAAAGCAAACATTCGATCGATTCGCAAG
>CATMQD010000174.1 GCA_950073045.1 uncultured Flavobacteriales bacterium
GCGAATGCCTGGGGAATAATTAAATAGGGCTGCTTCACCGCCATTTCCGGGCCAGGTATAATTGCGTTCTAAAACTCCCAAAACGCCAAGAGTAGAAAAGTCGGCTCCTTGATCTTGAATAAACCGGAATTGCGGACCGGCCATAATGCGGCTAAAGGTGGTTTCTGCTTTTCCGCTTCCAAATTGACCGGGATCAATCCAGGGTTCGTGGTAGATATTTCTTATTCCTCCACGGTAAGAGGCGAAAATCTGTAAGGCTGGACCGCCGATATAACCTTGGAAACTTAAAGCACCGCCGTAGCTAAATTGCTGGAAAAGTAAACCATGGCCTGCATAAGCATCAATGGAAGTTCCGAGCCCAAAGTTTTCCGAATAGATAGGCCAATAATCGAAGCCACCCCCTAATTCGAGAATAAAGCTTTGGTAATTGTCGGTGCTATTGCTGGTACTGTAATTATTACCATCATAAGTTTCACTGGAACTATTAGTGAAAATTGGTACCGAGGAAAAGGCATAGCCAACCCTTCCGCCGAGCATATTTCCGGGACCAGCCATATCGCTATGCCAAGCTTCGGCGTCCATATTGCTATAGATGAGCTGACCAATTAAGAAGTGTACAAGAATAGCTTGGGCTCCAAGTTCGCCAGCTGCCATCATATTTTCCTGACTTTGCTGATTGCGGTTTTGCCAGTATTCATTTACCCGTTCTTGCCGTTCGTACTCCTCCATGGCGGCAGACTTTGCAAGGGCTTCTTCCTCCTCGTAAGAATCCTCTTCATCTTCCTCAGACGCCTCACTTTCTTCAGACTCTTCCTCCGAATCAGCTTCTGCCTCTTCTTCTTCGGCACTCGCTTCTTCTTCGGCACTCGCTTCTTCTTCGGCAGCGGTGTCTTTATCCGATTGCTTTTGCCTCATTTCATTGGCCTTGGCATTGTATTCGGCACTTTTATTTTCATCGATATTAGCGGCAGACTCGTATTTTCCGGCGGCGGCGCTGTATTCTTCTTTCAGCGCAAGGTCCTCTGCTTCTTTGGCTAAGGAGGCGGCTTTTTCGGCGTTTCGATCAGCCTTCATTTTAGCCGACATTTCATCAGCCTTGGCTGTCATGGCTTCTTTTTCGTCCATGTAACTGGCCTTTTGATAAAGCTTTTTCGCTTCGGCCCAGTTTTGGGATGCTTCGGCAGATTGGGCTTGGCTTTTTAGGTCCTCAAACTCTTTGCGTTTTTGAATGTTTCGAATGGCTTCATGTACATCATAATCTTTAGTGTCGGCAGATACCACTCTAAGGTTTTTTAAGTTTAGCTCCTTAATATTGTCTTTCCACTTTTGATCTTCATAGTTTAAACCAAGCTGTCCCAACAAATTATAGGTCTCACCCAAACAGCCCGTGCTGGTAAAACCGGTAAGGTTATCAATGAGTACCGTACCAAGTCGATAAGACCCTTGATAAAGATCGGCTTGGATATCATAAATGTTAATCTTAAAATTAGCATTGTAGGCTTCACCTATTTCCCCTGCAGAGTACCAAGAACCTTCATATAAATAGGAACCAACTTGACCCTGTTCTTTTTTGTAATCCATTTGCATTACAATTCCACCTACACAATTCCTAAATACATAAGCAATTGGAATATTTGAGACTTGATAGCCCGCGTCGCTGGGTTGAAAGCTGACCGAGCTTCTTTGGGTAGAACCAGTCTGACCAAAAGAATTAAAAATTAAAAGAAGAAGGGCGCTAAGCAGGAATAGCTTTTGTTTCATCAACGATAATTTAGCTCTAAGATAGAGCTAGCCTCACTTTTAGAGGTGACAGAGGGCACGAAAGACCAATTTTATAGCATGAATGGCGAATAAAAATGGCTGAAATCACTTTGTATTTGCATTTGAGCTAAGCTTTAAAATAACGGTACAGCACTGCACTTGGCGGAGGGAAGAACTCATCGAGAGCTTGTACTTCTTTAATCCTTGATAAACGGAAATTACGTTCGGCCTCGCGCTTGTGGCAATAGGCAATGAGCTGCCATCCCTCTTCCAAAGTGTAGCATAAGGCTTTGGGACTCACCTTTCGTTCGCTGATTATTCCCTGGGAATTCTGGTAAAGGACCTCTGCCCTTTGGGCGGCTTGGATTAAGGTTTCAAGTTTTGTTAAGAAGCTCATGATCCTAAAATTCGGGCTTTAGTTTTGTTAAGGTCGGCTTCTAGCTGACTAATAAACTGATATCTATTTTTAGCAGATACCGAACTTATGAGATTAGCTTTTCGCACTAAGCGCTGATACCAGAGCAGAGTTTTTTCGTTTAGGGCTGGGTGGTCGGAGGTAAGGGTATGGAAGGTAAGGTGACCAATAAAACTAATCTTATGATCGCCCACTAGGGCAAGCGCGCCATTTCCGGTAAGCTCAATATCACTTTCGTAGAGTTTATAATTATCTCGCTCCTTTTCGGTAGGTACCCGGTTAATAATTTTACTACCCCTTTCTGCCATCAGGCTGATGCGATTTAGCATTTCCTGCAAGTCATCGAAAATGAGCTCATTAATTTCCCGTGAACGGATATGGCCAGCATTATTGTAGAACTCAATTTGGCGGAGGGTACTATTTAAAGTGTTAGTGGTCCAAAGTTCGATAGAGGGAATACGGCAATAGGTGTCGTAAATTTCCTGGCCTTTTTTAAAGAAGCGCTCTGGAATTAAATCGGGTTCAAAAACTTTCGTTTGAAGCTCTTCTACTTCCAAAACCGAATGCATCCAATAAAACATTTTAAAGGCCGCTATTTGCGGATGGCCTAAATTGAAGAAGATCGGAATGTCTAAACAAGAGTAATAAAGTTGGGTATCCTCATTGGCCTCTAATCGCTGAAGATTTGCCAATAAAAGATCGAGGTACTCTTCAAAGCTTTCGAAATTGGCTTGTAAATCTTGAAAGCTAAAGTGGGCGTTTTGCTGCTTAGGGTCGGTTAGGCCATCTAAACTGAGGTTATAGGATCGGGCTAGTACTAAAGCCTCTTCTAAACTAAAGTTCGTTTTCCCCTTTATTCGTCGGTAGGCAGCATCAACGCTAATGCTTAGGGTATCAGTAAGCACAGAGGCTAGTAATTGGTCCTTAGGTATCACCTTTTGTAGTCGGTCCAGGAAAACCCGCTGCAAATCAATATTGTCCGTCATGAAATAAATATATGCACTAATTGCAATATTGCCCTTAACTTTTTGCGAAAATCGCAAATCACATAGTATTCACTTGCGAATTTTGCAGATAATCCCGCTTAGTCCCCTTTTTAAGACGGTTCTATTTGCGTTAATCGCCAAGATCAAGGCATGGTCTGCGCAAAACCGTTTTCCCAGGATATTATGCACGCATAGTTTTGCCCTGTAATCATTAAATCAACAATCATGAAAAAAATGGTTTTTAGTCTGATCGCGATTATCGGACTTTTCGGCACTAGCCTTAATGCGCAAATGAATATGGAGAATTACAAAAGCGTGGCAATTATAAGTGTTGATGCAAATGGAATAGACTTAGACAATGTGGCGATGGCCAATTTGATACGTTTTGAACTTGAGAAGGCACAAAAATTCGAAGTGCTAGACAAGTACGACGTGGAGTCAAAAATGAAGGAACGACAAATTAACCCCAATGAGGCATTTGGGAAATCGGCTTTAATTGATGTCGGGAAAAAGATAAATGCCGACTACATGCTTACTGGTTCGGTGCAGAAGTACGGCTCAAAGATCATTTTTATTCTACGCTTAGTAGATGTTCAGAAGGGTCGCATCAGTAAATCGGATGTAAAGGAGTATATCTACGATGAAGAGTATCTGCAATTGATGGCTCGGGTTTCACTGGCCAGTTTATTAGACCTTCCGGTAGATGAGGAATTGAAAGCCAAACTCACCAATGTAGATATACCAGTAATCACCGAGGGGCAAACGCTCCGATTAAACGGACCACGTTTTGGAATGCAGCATTTTAGTGGTGACCTCGCCCGTAGATTAGAAGCACCAGAAAGTGAGGGTGGCTATGCATCTAATGCATTCTCAACTGTTTTCGCTTATCAGCATGAAGTGCAATATGTAAGCTCTGGTAAGTTCCAGGCCCTTCTTGAAATTATTCCCGCCATTAATGGTATTGAAACCAAATACGTAAGTCCATCCTTAACTCTTTTAAATGGTTTCCGTTATGCGGGTTGGGAATTAGGTTTTGGACCCGTTTTCAGGTTTAACCGTACTGCAACAGGATATTACGATTTAGAGGGTAAATGGCAAATGGGGGATGTGCCAGATGATCTTTTGCCTTATGGCGTAGAAAGTCAGTTGAATATCGACAAGCGTGGAGACTTAGGTTTAACCACCGGCTTAATTGTAGCAGTAGGTAAAACCTTCCGTTCGGGGCATATCAATTTCCCGGTAAACATTTACTATTCACAGGTGCCGACTTTCGACTCACAAGTGGTGGGTATTATGCTCGGCTTTAATATCGCCCGCTCTCGAAAATAATATACTTGGTTGGTTGTTCGCGTAGGCGAGGGGCGCTCTTCTTAGGAAGGGCGCCTTTTTTAATGCTCTTTGCTCATCTTTAAAGCATATACCATCGGCAGTTTACCTTCCATACCTTTAATCTGATATTTAGCCTCGTCGATTTTCACCATGTTTTTAAAACAGTTGTAAGGCGAATAATCATACTCCTCAAAACGCTCTAGCTTTAATCCTGTATCTAATAGGGCTTGCAATACTTCCGCTAAATCATGATTCCAACTTACGGTAGTGTTTTCAATTTCAGCTTTGGGATCCGCATAGGTTCCTGATTCAAGCTCCTCTATTCGCTGGCGGTTGAAATAGGAAAACTCCAATTCCTTAAAGTCATTATCGAACATCCATACCACGGGGTGAAACTCTGCAAACACAAAATTACCGCCTGGTTTTAGGTGATCGTAAATTAACTGGGCCCACCTCTTTAATTCGGGGAGCCAGCCAATAGTGCCATAAGAGCTAAATACCAGGTCGTATTTTTCTTTAAGATGCTGATCGATGGAATACACATCGCTAGCCACAAATTTTGCTGATAATTGAAGCTCATCTGCAAGAGCTTTTGCAGTGGCAATGGCTTTATCGGATAAATCTACACCGGTGCATTGCGCACCCATTCGGGCTAAACTAAGGGTATCCTGACCAAAATGACATTGAAGATGTAATAGACTTTTCCCTTTAAGATCGCCTAATAGTGGTTTTTCAATGTCATTAATGGAATTCCAACCATGCTTAAAGGCTTCTAAATTGTAGAAATCAGAGCTCAAGTGGCTATCTACCTTATTATTCCATGCTTGGCGATTTAGTTGCAGGTAATTATCAGCATTCATGCTTAGGCTTTTTTTACAAATTCTGATTTTAAGGCCATCGCTCCGAAGCCACTAATCTTGCAATCTATATTATGATCGCCATCTACTAATTTGATATTCTTCACCTTGGTACCCGCCTTTATTGGTTTGGCGGCGCCTTTTACCGGTAGGTTTTTAATAACTACCACATCATCGCCATCCTGTAAAGCTTGACCATTAGAGTCGATCACTTTGAGGCTATTTTCTTCGGCCAGAGCTTTGGGATCCCATTCATGGCCACATTCGGGACAGGCAAAAAGCACATCTCCAGTGGGATAGCCATAGGGTGATTTACATTCGGGGCAGGTTTGGGAATCGCTCATTTTAAAAATTTTGCCCAAGTTAGTATTTCTTGGGTCTATGTAAATAAAAAAGCCCTCTCTAGCAAGGCCAGAGAGGGCTTTTAGCAATCTTAAGGGTTTATTATTTTAAAACCACTTTTTGAGTAGAAGTATAACCTTCGTCGTTGCTTACACTTACGATGTAAACTCCAGCATTAAGGTTTTGAGCATTCCACTCTACCTTAGATTCTACATTGTTCATTTCTGCTACAACAGAACCAGTAAGGTTAAACACTTTTACATTGTAAGTACCTGCTGGTAATTCAATGGTAGTGCTTCCGCTGAATGGGTTAGGATATACTTTAGGAGCAACTAATGCTTCTTCGGCAATGCTTACTGTAGCACAGTCTTCCCAAGGAGCGCTGTTTACAATAGCGTTACCATTAGTACGAACTAAGAAACGGTTGAAGTCACCAGTACCACTAGGCTCTAAACAAGTAGTATCCGTAGCAGATGCAAAGCTTTCTTCTTGTTGGTTACCGCTACCGTCTTCAATCATGTATTTGAAAGCGATACGTCCTGGACAAAGTGCAGTTACAGTAGTTTCGAATACTCCTGGCTGAGTAGTAGAGGCAGTTAATGGAATTGCACCATCTTGCCACTGAGGATCAGTGAAGTTACCAATTAGGTAAACGGTTACAAAGCTAGAAGGACCATTGGTCATATCTACTTGGAAAGTAACGTCGGCGGGAGGAGGCAATGGAGAACAAGAACCGGCTGGTAATCCGAAACAACGCGGAGCGATAGTGGTATCGTTATTAAAGTTTACCACATTGTTGTTACCTGGTTCCCAGTTAGCGTTACCATTTTTAATGATACGGGCTTTGTATTGGAATTCTGGAGCAACCGCACGCACAGTGATCTCATACACTAAGTCACCATCGCTATCGTCCAAGAAGTCACCACCACCCCAGCCATTGAATGGGCCGGCAATATCAACAGAGTCAGTAGCTGGATCGAAATCACAAAGCGCACCGCTCATATCAACTTGTAGGGTTAAATCAAAGGTATCTGGAATAAAGCATGGACCACACTGGGCGTAGCAAATAGGACCAAATACAGTGTCGGCACCTACGATTAACTGACGGTTGTTGTTCACTGCACAAGCAGAAGGAACAGACTCATCAGTACCCCAAGCAGCACCGTTTAAGAACTTAAAGTTCATGGTGTCGGTAGTAGGGATGTAGTAGATGTAACGGTACATGCTATCCGCAAGGATATCATATAGCTGAGTGTTACCAGGAGACCATCCTTGGAAGTCACCAGCCACAGAAACAGTATCTGAAACGCTAGCTTCAAGACCCATGTCTAAAACCATAGAAACGGCAGAGTGACCTGCAGGGGCAGCGCCACCAAACATTACCGCCGCTAGGGTGTCGTCTTCAGTTACTTGAACCCAACGGTTGCTATTGCCACCGTCAAATCCTAAACCTGCGCTCACCTGAGCAGCAGCTGGAACACCTTCGTCATCACCCCAGGCATTACCATTAACAAATTTGTACTGATACATTCCATCGGGAATAGATACAGTTACCGCATAAATGTTGGAAGTTCCAACCTGAGAAAGACCAGTCGCAGCTGGATCCCAGTTACCAGCAGCACCCGCTGCCATTTGAAAGTCACCGGCAATGTGTACGCCATTAGCGCTAACAGTTTGCCCGGTCATGTCCACTTGAAAAGTAACACTTCGCTGGGCCCAAGCAGCTCCTGCAACCAACATAGCCAATGCTAGTGTGTAGATTTTTTTCATAGTACTTAATTTAAGTTCCGATTTAGTAAGTGTAAGATTTACATTTATTAGAACA
>CATMQD010000175.1 GCA_950073045.1 uncultured Flavobacteriales bacterium
CTTCCCTTTCAAGCGCTATCAGATACAGCCCGTCTGGCGTGCCGATCGCCCATCCAAGGGGCGCTACCGCGAATTTTACCAATGTGATGCAGATGTTATCGGCTCTAAGTCGCTGTGGCTAGAAGTAGATTTTGTCTCGCTTTATAAGGAGGTATTTGATGCCCTGAATTTACCAGTAAGCATTCAAATGAATCACCGAAAGGTTTTACAGGGAATTACCGAGAAATTTGGAGTTGAAGAATTCTTCTCCGACTTTACCGTGGCCCTCGATAAATTGGATAAAATTGGTTTAGAAGGAGTACAGAAGGATATGAGCAAACGTGGTTTACCACAGGCAGCATTGGATGCCCTTGCTCTTATTCATGATCTAAAAGGCGATAATCAGTCCATTCTCAATCGATTAGAAACCGAATTAAAGGACTCAGAAACTGGGCGGGCAGGATTAGCAGATTTGAAATTTATTATTGAAGCCTGTGAGGATTTAGATACAGCTGCTGCCTTGCAACTGGATTTTACTCTGGCCCGTGGCCTAGATTATTATACCGGTGCCATTTTCGAAGTTAAAGCGCTTGATATCGATCTTGGTTCGATTGGTGGTGGCGGTCGCTATGATGATCTTACCGGAATATTCGGCATGAAAGATATGCCCGGGATTGGAATTTCATTCGGTTTAGATCGCATTCAACTTGCCCTGGAAGAGAAAGGTCTTTTATCAGCGATTAGCGAAAATAGCAGCGACCTTATGTTTGTGAATTTTGGCGAAGCAGAATCTCGATTCTCTAATAAGCTAGCCAAACAATTACGAGGATTAGGTCTGAAAGTGGAGCTCTATCCCGAGGCCGCAAAAATGAAAAAGCAATTGGATTATGCCAATCGCAAAGGAATACGCTACGTTTTATTAATTGGTTCTCAGGAGATGGAGCAAGGTATTTTTACCTTGAAGGATATGAAGGAAGGCAGCCAGCAGAAACTCGGAGCCATTGAATTACTTGAAGCTTTTAACCCCTCTCAAACTGACGACCATGCCAAACACTAATCAACATCTTTTAAATTCTGATCATTGGACATTAAGTGATTTGAATGCGCTTTTCCATAGCGATACCAAAGTTGGTTTGGATCAATCGGCAAAGGATTTAGTGCAAAAATGCCGCGAATACCTTGATGCAAAGATTGAGCGGGAGGAGAACCCCATTTATGGTATTAATACTGGTTTTGGCTCCCTTTGCAATGTGGCCATTGAAGGTCGGGATTTAAAGCGTTTACAATTAAACCTAGTGCGCTCGCATGCCTGCGGAAGTGGCGAGGTAATTGATCCTGATTACGTGCGTTTAATGCTTTTGCTAAAAGCAAGAGGTCTTTCCTACGGACACAGTGGGGTGCAAGTTTCCACCATTGAGCAACTCTTGTATTTCTACAATGAACGAATTTTACCCGAAGTATTTGAGCAAGGATCTTTAGGAGCATCCGGCGATCTAGCGCCATTGGCCCACCTTAGCTTAGCGCTGATGGGGGAGGGGAAGGTATATTACAAAGGTGCTTATCGCGATGCAGCCTCAGTTTTAGAGGAATGCCAAAGGGATAAGGTAGAGCTGCAATCAAAAGAAGGGATAGCCCTTTTAAATGGTACGCAGTTTATGCTTTCATTAGGAATTAAAGCTAGTTTCGAATTACGCAGACTCTCTTATTTCGCAGACTTAATTGGCGCAATTTCATTAGATGCTTTTGATGGTCGTCCAGAGCCTTTTGATGATTTAATTCACGCTGTTCGCTCGCATAAAGGACAAAGAGAAACGGCGGCCAACTTCCGTAATTTATTGGCCGGCAGTGAGATGATTGAACGAAAAAAAGTTCATGTTCAGGATCCATATTCCTTCCGTTGCATTCCTCAGGTACATGGGGCCAGTAAAGATAGCCTTGCTTACGCTGAAAGCGTTTTTGAAAAGGAATTAAATTCTGTTACCGACAATCCTACCATTTTTCCTGATGAGGATAAAGTAATTAGTGGAGGTAATTTCCATGGTCAGCCATTAGCAATAGTATTAGATCAACTAGCAATTGCATCGGCAGAGTGGGCCAATATTTCGGAGCGTCGTACCTATCTTTTAATTTCTGGTCAACGCGAATTACCCGCATTTTTGGTAGCCAAGCCAGGCCTTAATAGCGGATTAATGATTGCTCAATACACTGCCGCCTCGGTTGTAAGTCAGAATAAGCAATTATGTAGTCCGGCTTCTGTAGATAGCATTGTGTCTTCTAATGGACAAGAGGATCATGTGAGTATGGGAGCTAATGCGGCTACCAAATTGCAAAAGGTGGTAGATAACCTCCGCACAGTTTTAGCGATAGAATTACTAACTGCTTCTCAAGCCTTATACTTCAGGAAAGAAAAGAGCTCCCCTAAACTTCAAGCCTTTGTGGAGGAATTTAGGGGCAAGGTTCCTTTTATTGATGACGATCGTATTCTCCATGAGGATATGATGGCTGCAAATGACTTCCTAAAGAATTATAAATTAGACGCGAAGGAGCTTTATTAGGGTATTGTTAGATGCTAGACGCTAGACGTTAGACTTTATAAAGATGCCTGATTTTGGTGGAATAATGGTATATTTAATAGGGTCGCTAAGGCGGCGAATTGCGGCACTAAATAGCAATAATTTTTAGTGTTGCGACTAGGGCTTTAGATTTTCAGTGTTGACAATAGCACACTTGGCCTAAACTTTGCACTATTATTGCGATAGAGCCTGTTTACCAAAAGCTCTTTTACTATAATATTCCTGAGTATTATTAGCCTAAACTAAAAAGTACCTGAGAAAAAATAAAAAGTACCTGAGGTTTTACCTAAATCCTCAGGTACTTTTTTATAAAACCACCTGAACTTTTCACTTGCTCGACCGTAATTTTGAAGTGAAATATGCGGTGTAAAACAATCCGTTTTAAGGAGATCACTAAGCTTTAGTACTTAGAAGGGGCTTAAAGCTCGTTTTTAAGCATAGGATAAATACTGCCTTAGCTCTTAATTACCAGGCCTTGGATCGGAAGATTTAATGCTGTTTGATTTTGCTACAGTGCTCTGGAGAAGGCACCGAAGGGAGAAGCTAGCGGATTAAGCTGATGAAGCCGGTGGTTTTTTGATCGGACTCCAGGAGGATGTAAGTATATACTCCACCTGGGGCGGGTTCTCCGGCAACATTACCATCCCAAAATTCTTTAAACGGTTGGTCGGTTTCAAATATTTTGCTTCCCCAACGATTGTAAATCTGAAGATGAGCACCTTCTTTACAAGGATCTCCAAAGATTTGGAACTTATCGTTTAGGTTATCGCCATTTGGCGTAAAGGCATTTGGGGTAAACACGTCGTTCCGGATTTCATCAATCTCCACTTCAAAATCTTGGAAGAAAGATTTGGAGCACACGGTATCCTCAACAAAGAGCTGAATTTCTTTTAAGCCTGGAGTTGTAAAGCGAATACCGGGACTACGGCCATAGTACTCTTTTTCCTCGGCTACCCAACGATATTTTAGATTAGGGCGGTCTAATTCCAAGCTAATATCTACCTCACCATTACTGCATGAGCTAATGCTAGCTTCAACTTCGGGCGCTTCAGAACTATCTACAAAAGTGATAGTTCGATAAGTTGTATCGGAACGCATGCATACGGTATCAATGGCAATTAACTCTACTTGGTAGGTACCAAATCCAGGGAATTTATGTCTTGGACTGGCTTCAGTGCTGCTGCTGCCGTCGCCAAAGTTCCACTGATAAGAATTAGCCGCAATACTCAGGTTATTAAACTTGGCATTAAGGTTTTGATCACAGCCCGTATAGTCGCTTACGAAATCAGTAATGGGCTTGCGTGCGTTGCCGTGTTCTATATTAATAATAGCGGTATCGCTAATTTGGCAAATGGTATCGTAGGCTATCAGTTTAATCTCATAACTTCCTAAATCACGGTAGGTAACGCTTGGATTCTCCAAATCGCTAGAGTCTCCATTCCCAAACAACCATTTATAATTGGTGGCATTAATAGAGTTATTCTGAAGGTTTACGATTAGCCCATCACAGAGACTATCTACAGAAGTGCTATAGCTGATTCTTGCATTAGCACTTAATATTTGATTGAAGCTAAACTTAAATACCGCCATATTACAACCCGTGGTTCCAGCAGAGGGAGCGTAAGCACCAGGAGTAGTAGGGAAGCTTTTGTTATTACAATTAGAGCAAACGGCTTGGTAAATCGTACCATCCTTACTAAAGCGACTAGTGCCACCATCTACATGTTCATTATCCTGACCACCGAGATAACTAGCATAGTGCAGTTTATTAGCATTGTGCCCTAAAATCATAAAGTAAAAGTCGCTACCATCTGTATTATTTTGAAAGGCATCGCCAGTGGTTGGGAGATTTAAAGTGTTGCCATTTTGTTGTCCAGGGAAGCCTACCACATTTGATTGACCATTCCATCCGGAGAGGTAAATATTTAAACACTGGTCCACCATAAAGGCGCTGGGAACAATATCTTGTTTGTTCTGACCGCTACCAACTAAGGTTTGCCACTTTAGAGTGCTTAAACTCGAATCGAGTTTGGCAATATACTGTCGAGACCCAGCGGTAGAATAAACCCCAGAGCTTATTGGTAAATTTCCTTTGGCATGACCGGTGAGGTAAACGTCACCCTTATAATCTACATCTACCATAAAGGTTTGGTCATCTTGAATTGAGCCAAAGCGTGTGGCGTATAATAGGTTACCAGTATTAAGGTCTAAACTAGCCACATAACCATCATCTTCACCAATCGGATTAGGTGCATAACTTCCGGCGGTGGTTGGAATGTCTGCACTAGTAGTAGTGCCACAGAAATAAACGCGATCCTCAAAAGTTTGCAGGGAATAACCGCTTTCAGCGCCAAGCCCACCATAATAGCGTCCCCAAATTAAATTCTGAAGGTTTCCGTCAAAGAGGCCAATAATGGCGTCTTGGGAGTTTTGATTACGATCGTTGGAATTCGCACCAGTAAGCGGAACATCCATACTAAAAGTAGAGTTTACAACCAGGATATTTCCATCTGGGGTAAGATCCACTTCTCCGCGGTAATGGTCGCCGTAATTCTTATATACATCTTTATTAAAGCCATCATTAGCTGAACCTCCCCAAAAGGTGCAACCCAATAAGTTGGCACCATTGCTGCTTATCTTAGCGATAAACATGTCGGTACCATTATTATAGTCGTTAAAGGCAAAAGAGCTTTGATAAGCACCACCACCGTACACACTTTGATAAGCATCCTGATTTACTGGAAAATCATTCGAACCAGTGTTCCCTAAAACCACCAAATTTCCTTGGTCATCGCTAATTATGGAGTGCACTACATCGATATCCTTCCCGCCTAAGTAGGTAGCATACAAAAGTTGCCCACCGCTAGCACCAAATTTGCTAATGGTAACATCTACATTAAAAATACTGTCGCCTGCAAATTGATTTTGGAATACTCCATTGGTGCTAGGGTAATTAGCTCCGAAGTTTACTCCGGCTCCATAAATAGAACCATTATCACCATAGGCTGCGCTGTTGCCAAAGTTTAAATCTCCAGAACCAGAGAAAGTAGCAAATTCTAAAACGGGATCAATAACTAAAGGAAAACCACTTTGGTAGCCTTTAACCTTAAAGCTTACGGTATCACCACTTAATTGATAGTCGACTTTTACCCTTTTTCTTTCTCCTCTAATTAATTGATAGCTATACGGGATAGATTCAATCACCTCGCCAAAGGCAGTTCTAAGGTGAAGCTTTCCTTCCTTAATTGATAGACCTTCTAATCCGTGATACACTACTTTAATATCCGATGGCTTGGCATCTTTACTTAATTGAATATCGTACTTAAGTAATTGATTGTGCTCTTTGAAGTGCAGGTTAATTCCCGGAAGGAAGTCTTCCAATTGATTTTCGGTAAAAGAGCCTAGATTGGTTTTCCAGTTTTCTGGATTATTTCCTAAAAAGTAATGTCTAGGATAAGCAGATTCTCCTTGGGGCTGCCAATTATTATTGGGCTTAGCTCCTAAATACTCTGCTTCAAAGGCCAATGCTCTTCGCGGATGTTGATGATCTAAGCTAGGCCCGAAGCTTTGACTTGAGCCTTGATTTTGAGTGTGGGAATTATCTTCGAAAAGTAAAAATCGATAACCTGAGGACTGGAAGAATAGGGCACCCTGCTTCAACTCCAGCTTAGCGCTAAAGTCGCCCTCCCATTGCCCTTGGTTGGCAACGAAATAGGCTTGAGCGCTTGCTAGAGACGGAACCCAAATAGCCCCTAGTAACAGAAATTTTAACAGTACCCGCACAGTGGGATTAAAAATAAATAAATTTTATGAAGCGGAAAACCTCATCTTAAGTCATTTATCCACCGTTGCTTATTGTTGAATTAAAGATCCATTCACACTCTAAAAATATGGCTTGACCATGAAGGCTGGTTGCAATCAAGAAATCCTTTGCCCCTTTAGGGTTTAGCTTTAATTTCTGCTGAATTTTTTCGGGGCTATCGGGGAAGTTTCTGCTAATAACTTGGAGCTTCTTTTTCTTGAGCGCTGAGGCATAGGGCTTATGACTTGCTAACAATTTAAATTTTCTCCCGGGGAAGGTTTCGAGTAATTTATCACTGCTGTATAAATTAGTATTCGAATCAAGCTTCAATAATTGAAATTGATTAGCACACTGATCTTGAATGCCAGCTTTTAAGATGCTGCTGTTAGGTAAGTAAATAAACGCTTGTAATTCTCCCAAAGGACATTTACCGAGGCTAGGAAGTTCGGCGCTAAACTGTTGCACCGATTCGGGGTAGATATCCCAAGTGTTAACTTTTAATGCTTTTTCCTTCCCTAATTTTTGGAAGAGAAATCCCACTTCTTTGCATTCATTGCGCTCGGATATAAGCCATACTTCCGATAAATGCTCCAATTGTTTTTGATATTCTGCAATGCTAATCATCGGACTGAGCTTAACATATACTCGATCCGCGATTTCCAAAAGCTGAGGCAGAATAGCTATCAGATTTGGTTCATAGTCTTCTATTGCGTAAAGTCGGCGTTTATCAGCATCTCTACGAGAGGGATCTAAAAAGAGGAGGTCGAAATAATTCCTATTTAATTTCAGAAAATCTTCAGCGCTTAAATTATGGTAGCTAATGGAACAGCCTTCTAGCATGCGCATAAGATTATGCTCACTAATTGCTAAAAGCTCGGCATTAGGTTCAATATAATCGGCTTGCTTAAAATTTTGGGCTAAAAAGCGGAAGTCAACTCCAAAGCCGGCGCTTAAATCGGCCATTGCCTTTCCACCACCAAGCTTTTTGCTTCTAAAGCGCGCCACGGCCTCACTGCTGCTTTGCTCTAAATTACTACGCGGTGGAAATACCATTTGTGCATCTTGAAAATAGGAGGGGAGCTTTTTACGAATAGCTTGTCGACTAGCGATCTGCTCTATCAGCAAGCGTTTGTTTTCATCCTTAG
>CATMQD010000176.1 GCA_950073045.1 uncultured Flavobacteriales bacterium
ATTGTATTGCCTGGCTTAACCAAAATTTCTATGATTTCAACGCTTTCGATATCACCAATATCAGGAACAGATATTTCTTTTGTCATAGTTTATTGTTTTAATTATAACACAATTTCATCTTTTTTTAGCCATGCAAATATTGACTATACAGGTGTGACTTTAATTTTAAAAAACTTAGAAAAATTATTAGAACCTAAACACAATAATTTAGATGCTAAATTTTGGGTTCAAAAACTACTTTTAAAAAAATATTTGCTAAAAAAGAATCTAAGAATTGCGCTCTAAACACATCGCAATTCCCATGCCACCACCAATACATAATGTGGCTAAACCTTTTTTAGAATCCCTTTTAATCATTTCGTGTAAAAGGGTCACAAGTATTCTAGTTCCAGAAGCTCCGATTGGATGACCAAGGGCAATGGCTCCTCCGTTAACATTAACTTTTTCTTTAGGTATTCCTAAATCCTTAATAACTGCTAAACTTTGAGCCGCAAATGCTTCGTTCGATTCTATTAAATCCAAATCAATTATTTTCCATCCTGCTTTTTTTAAAGCTTTTTTTGATGCTGGAATTGGTCCTGAACCCATTAAAGATGGAACTTAGGGAAGTTTCAAGCCTAAGCTGAACGCCAAACCTTGGTTTCACGCTATTTATAGAGTCGCCCTGGGACTTCAAAGTGTTCAATACTCTGGATCATGAATTTGACTCTAGACTCTATAAGCCTCCTTCAACTCCCCTAAACATACAAGTCTTTCATCAAGTTTTTTTGATTTAGAAATGAGCCTTCTAACAGATAGTCATTAGGTATTAAATATTTCAAATCAATAAAATATGAAGAAGATATTACTTCTCACAGTACTACTATTAAGTAGTGTAACTTCTGCTTAGTCTCAAACAGAGGTTCATTTAATAATCAACCATCGCCTTGGTAATAACGCACTTTCCTCTAGCCAAACTGCCAGCAATAATCTGGGAGATCAATTTAAGATTCAAAGGTTAGACTATTATATTGCGGAAATCACCTTATATCATGATGGTGGACAGGAAACTCAAGTTAATGATCATTACCTACTGGTAAAGGCCGTAAATGAAGGTCACCTACGAACAGACTCCTTAGGTGTTTTTTCAATCAGTCAACTAGACAGTATTCGCTTTGGCATAGGCGTAGATGGAAGTCGTAATCACGCTGATATATCCACCTATGATCCTAAACACCCATTAAGTTACCAAAGTCCATCCATGCATTGGGGATGGTCAGCAGGATATCGCTTTGTTGCTATCGAAGGTGTGGCTGGCCCCAGCATGAATCAAGCTTGGCAACTTCATGGACTAGGAGACAACAACTATGGCTATACTACAGTTGTTACGAGCGGCAACTGGAATGGAAACATCTTGAGTATTGCGATTAATGGTGATTATGAGAAAACGCTAAAAAACATGAATGTTGATGGCAGTTTAATCTATCACGGTTCGTCTTCTCATGCTGTTACCCTACTTGATAATTTTAAAAATGAGGTTTTCTCAGCTGGCTCCGGAAGTTTAGAAACGGAAGATTATCAAGCCATTAATTGGCAACTCTACCCAAACCCCAGTAGTGGAGTCATTCATGTGAAAATCCCAGAAGGCGAAAAAGCCTATCACGTAGAAATTCGTGACTTGAGCGGCCAATTAATTGAACGCAAAGAATTTTCAAACACCAACAGCTTGGAACTTGACTTGCAGCAAAGCGGCTTGTATATGGTAAGTCTTTATCAAGACAACGCCTTAGTCGATACACAGAGGCTCATTGTACAATAAATAGCATTATGAACAAATTAATGCGAAACAGTCTGGGCCTAAGCTTAACTGTTATCTTATTGGTTGGATGCAAGGATGATGAGCATACTTCATTGGAGCCCGTAGTATACGATGATACTCCCTATGTTTTGGAATATAGCGATGATGTGGAAGCCCCAAACCTCAACCCTGACAATCCATTAACTGAACAGGGGGTTAAGCTTGGACGTATGTTATTTTATGACACCCGCCTCTCCAAAGATGGTAGTCAATCTTGTGCAAGTTGCCACCGTCAGGAACATGCTTTTACAGATACCGCTCGATTTTCTATCGGTGTAGAAGGATTAAAAGGCAAAAGACAAGCCATGAGCGTGTTCAACACCGCTTGGCACTCGAATGAGTTTTTCTGGGATGGTCGAGCTCATTTATTGCGCGATCAAGCACTTCTACCTATACAGGACCCCTTGGAGATGAACGAGACTTTAGCCAATGTAATTCAAAAACTACAGGAATCTGAAGCTTACCGCAATCAGTTTACCCGGGCTTTTGGCAGCGATGAAATAGATGCCAATGGGATTGCACTAGCCTTAGAACAGTTCATGAACTCTATTGTCTCCTTCAACAGTAAGTATGATCAGTTCCTTAGAGGAGAATTAAATCTTAGCGAAAGTGAAGAAAGAGGTCGGGAATTGTTTTTTGCGGAATTCAATCCTGGTTTCCCTAGCACTTCAGGTGCCGACTGTGCACATTGCCATACCGGCTTAACTTTCGAGAATGACCTCTATATGAATAATGGACTTTTTGCCGATGGTCAACATCTCGATTCAGGTCGTTACAATGCTACACAAAACTCGGCCGACATCGGTAAGTTTAAGGTTACCAGTTTGCGGAATATTGAGCTTACCGCTCCTTATATGCACGATGGTAGTATTAGCAGTTTAGAGGACGTTATCGATCATTACAATAATGGCTTAGAAGCATCCTCCACCCTTGATCCTGCCCTAGAATACACTCGGGTTAGTGGTGGCTTAAAGTTAAGTACACAGGATAAAGCTGATTTAATTGCCTTCCTTAAAACTTTAACGGATCAGGAGTTAATTAATGATCCACGTTATAGCAATCCCTTTTAGCAATGGCTACTACCCGCTTCTATAAATCATATATCAGCGGTCTTTGCTTGTTTTTGCTTTTAAGCAGTTGCCATAAAGAAAAACAAGTCTTAAATCTGGAACCGAAGGAGTTTGAAATTCAAACTCCTTCGGGTTTTCCAGAAATGGTTTTCCCCGCCGATAATCAATTTAGCCTCGAGCGGTGGGAACTTGGTAAAAAACTATTTTACGACCCCATTCTTTCTCGAGACAGTAGCCTGAGTTGTGCGAGTTGTCATAAACAAAACCTTGGCTTTGCCGATGATAAGGCCTTTAGCCTCGGCATTGCAAATCGACCTGGAACCCGTAACGCTAGCTCTCTAGCCAATATCGGATACCATCCGTATTTTCTAAGAGAAGGAGGAGTGCCAACTTTAGAAATGCAAGCTATAGTGCCTGTGCAAGAACATAATGAATTTGACCATAGCATGCCTGAGATTGCCGAGAAACTTCGGCTCAGGAGCGATTATCTTGCTATGAGTGAAGCAGCCTATAATCGATTACCAGATCCATGGGTAATTACTCGTGCCCTCGGCGTCTTTCAACGTAGCTTGATAAGTGGTAACAGTCCTTATGACCGTTATACTTTTGAAGATGATAATGATGCCTTAAACGCCTCTCAATTAAGGGGTAAAGCACTTTTTTTCTCGGACCGCACCAGGTGTAGTCAGTGCCACTCTGGATTTAATTTCACTAATTATAGTATCGTAAATAATGGCCTTGACTCATTATACCAAGACCCTTTATTGATGCGACTTACCAATAATCCATCAGATGAAGGCAAAAGCAAGGTTCCCTCCTTACGCAACTTAGGCTTTACAGCCCCCTATATGCATGATGGTCGTTTTGAGAATCTTTCTCAGGTCATCGATCATTATCAAAACGGAGGGAAGTCTCATCCTAATCAATCGCTCTTAGTCCGCCCTTTCCACCTAAGCGAACAGGAAAAACTAGATTTAATCGCCTTTCTCCACTGCCTAAACGATAGTGCTTTTTGCAACAATCCCTTTTTCGCCGAAAGCAATAATTAGCCCCCTTCTAGTCTCCTAAAAAAATAAGTAGCTCAAAATCATCCGCCTGCAAAAAAAGCGGAAGCTGACTCCCTATGCCATCGCCTTATTTTCTAATTTTGTTATCATTCTAAAATAAATAACATTATGATTTCCGGAAATCCCAAGACTATTGTCCACATGGACCTCGACAGCTTTTTTGTTTCGGTAGAGCGACTGAATAACAGCGCTTTAAACAACCGACCAGTATTGGTGGGCGGCACGGGTAGTCGCGGGGTAGTAGCCTCCTGCAGCTACGAAGCGCGGCGTTTTGGCGTGCATTCCGGAATGCCCATGCGCATGGCCCTGCAGCTTTGCCCAGAAGCTATCGTAATTAAAGGCGACAGCAGTCGCTACAGTAAATACTCGGAAATGATTACCGAGATTATAAAGGAGGAAGTACCGATTTTTGAGAAAACCAGCATTGATGAGTTTTATGCCGACCTCAGTGGTATGGATCGTTTTTTTGGCTGCTACAAACTAGCTACTGAAGTGCGGGAGAAAATCATTCGAGAAACTGGCCTCCCTATTTCCTTCGGCCTTTCCACTAACAAAACGGTAGCAAAAGTGGCTACTGGCGAGGCCAAGCCTAATAACCGCTTGGAAGTGCCACGCGGTACCGAAAAGCCTTTTCTCGCTCCCTTGCCAGTGAAGAAAATCCCGATGGTTGGCGACAAAACCGGCTTATTACTCAACCGAATGGGAATCCGACATATATACACCCTACAGCAAATGCCCTTGCCGGTGATGGAAAAAGCAATGGGCAAAAACGGGGTAAGCCTCTGGCATAAAGCCAATGGTGTAGACCCCTCTCCTCTAGTACCTTATCAGGAGCGAAAATCCATCTCCCTAGAGCGGACTTTCCAAAAAGATACTACCGATGTACGTAAGCTCGACACCCTGATTGTGGCGATGGCCGAAAGTTTGGCTTTTCAATTAAGACAAGGGAATAAACTAACCGCCTGTGTAACCGTAAAAATTCGCTATTCCGACTTTAACACCTACACCCTACAAAAGCGCATTCCCTATACCAGTAATGATGATAAGCTCATCGATATCAGTAAAGAGCTTTTTGAAAAGCTCTACGAACGTCGGCTTTTAGTGCGATTAATCGGAGTGCGCTACAGTCACTTGGTAGGTGGTGGCCATCAGATTAATCTCTTTGAAGATAGTGCCGAGAAAATTCGCCTTTACCAAGCCATGGACCGCATGCGAAAGCGCTTTGGCACCGAAGCGGTAAAACGCGCTAAAACCCTCGAATCACGGGGATTAGGCGGCCCCAACCCCTTTAATGGCAAAGCACCAATTATTATGGCGCATCGCCGACAGTAAAATCTTTTCACCCCCATGCTCAATCACCATAGTTATTACAGTTTCAATTTTGGCGTTTTATCCCCCAGCGAGTGGATCGAGTGGGCCAAGGAGGAAGGTGAAGAGGTTTTGGCCCTCACCGATATTAACACCTCTGCGGCTTGTGTAGAGTTTATTCGCTTAGCTAAAGACGCGGGTATTAAGCCCGTAGTAGGCATCGATTTTTGCCGCGATACCGACCGACAGTATTTAGCCCTGGCTCGTGATGAGGCGGCTTTCGCCGAGATGAATGCCTACCTCTCTCAACAATTACATCAAAACTTAGAAGTTGATGATGAAGCGCCCTTCGATAAAGCCTACGTTATTTACCCCTTCGATCGGGTGCCCAAACGAAACTTGAAGGAAAACGAATACATCGGCCTCCAGCCCAAAGACCTCAGTAAACTGCGCTTTTCGGTATTGAAGAACCAAAGTCAGAAAATGGTGATTCTACACCCGAATAGCTTCCGCCATAAAGGCGATTATAATACCCACCGCCTTTTGCGCTCCATCGGTGAAAATTGCCTGCTTAGTAAACTTTCAGCCGAAAGGCAAGCCCCCGCCCAATGGGGACTGCTAAACTCCCGAAAGCTGAAGGAGCTTTTTAGTGAATACCCCGAAATTATAGCCAATAGCGAGCGTGTTCTCGCCGACTGCAATCTGGATTTTGAGTTTAAAAATTATTCGAAAAGTCTTAACCGACAGTTTTATACCGATAGCATGACTGGCGATCGAGAAATTATTCGGTCCCTCTGTTATAATGGCTTAGAATACCGCTATCCTAATGCGGGTAAGGAAGTGTATGAGCGCCTGGAGAAAGAACTGGATGTTATTGAAAAACGAGGCTATTACAGCTATTTCCTCATCAATTGGGACATTGTAAACTACGCACGTCGTAAGAACTATTTTTATGTGGGTCGGGGTAGTGGCGCTAATAGTCTGGTAGCCTACCTCCTGCGTATTACTGACGTAGATCCCATTAAGCTAGATCTTTATTTCGAGCGCTTTATAAATCTCTCGCGGCGACAACCTCCCGATTTTGACGTGGACTTTTCGTGGCGCGATCGAGCCGATGTAACCCGCTATATTTTTGAGCGTTTCCCCAAAGCAAGTCTATTAGGATCTTATACCACTTTTAAGTATCGGGCGGTAGTGCGTGAGCTGGGAAAGGTTTTAGGCTTACCCGCTCGCGATATCGATGAGCTAAGTCGGGCCCGCCGCAATGGAGGCAAAGATTGGGATGATATGCAAAAGCTAGTGCTCCGCTATGGCAAGCGCATTGAAGATTTTCCTCATCACCTTACGGTGCATGCCAGTGGTATCCTAATTCCCGAAAAAGATATTTCCCACTATGGCAGCACCTTTCTGCCTCCCAAGGGTTTCCCCACCACCCATTTCGACATGTACACTGCCGAGGATGTGGGTCTGCATAAATTCGATATTCTCGGTCAGCGTGGCCTAGCCAAGATTAAAGAAGCCGTGCAAATGGTGAAAAGCACGGTGCCGGAGGCTAAAGATTTAGACATCCACAATGTGCCACCCTTTTATGAGGATGAGAAGATAAAGTCCATGCTGAGCAAGGGACAAACCATGGCTTGCTTTTATGTAGAATCGCCAGCGATGCGGGCCCTATTGCGAAAATTACGTGCCGACACTTATTTAGGTCTGGTTGCGGCTAGCTCCATTATTCGGCCAGGAGTTTCGGCCAGCGGCATGATGGGCGAGTATATTAGACGTTACCGCGAGCCCGAGCGCCGACAGTATATCCATCCTAAAATTGGTGAGATCCTCCAAGAAACTTACGGGGTAATGGTTTACCAAGAAGATGTGCTTAAAGTAGCGCATTACTTCGCTGGACTGAGCTTGGAGGAGGCCGATGTATTACGGCGAGGCATGAGCTGGAAGTTTCGGGAACGCAATGAGTTTGATAGCATTAAAGACAAGTTTTTTCAGAATTGCCTAGACCGAGGTTATGGCGAAGCAGTTACCGCCGAAGTGTGGCGACAAATTGAAAGCTTTGGAAATTACGCTTTCGCGAAAGGTCATTCCGCTAGTTACGCCGTAGAAAGCTATCAGAGTTTATACCTGAAAGCTTATTATCCTTTGGAATACCTTACTGCTACCATTAACAATGGCGGAGGTTT
>CATMQD010000177.1 GCA_950073045.1 uncultured Flavobacteriales bacterium
AACAATAATGAGCAGGCCCAAGTCAATCAAAATACCACGGAGCAAACACCAGAAGCCCTGGTAGAAGATAAATCCCTGAAAATCTCATCTGGTGATGGACGTTTCTCCTCCAATATCATTGAAGAGCTTTTCGAAGAAGCCCTTGAAAAAGACCAAAAGCTACAGTCGGTAATTACAAAGCTTAATAAGGCCCGGGAGATGAAGCCGGATAGTTTAGCTGCCTATCACTTATACAAGAGAAATATGCAGGACTATTGGTCTGCCCTGCACCGCTATGCTCTTAGGTTGAGCGATACTAATACCAGAGCGCAATTGACAAGCTTTATTGAAGTGCTCGAATCCAAACAAAATCAAAGATTAAGCCCCTTGGATTCGCTGGTTTCTAAAATCGATTCTAGCGAACAAAGCCTTGCAGATATGCAAATCTTAATGAAGATTATAGTTACGGAGCCGATGATGAATAATTACTTCCGCAATGAATATCCCAGCGTCAAAAGCATAGAATCAGTAATTGAAGCTTACGGCCAATCTGCCCAAGAGATGGAGCCCTACACCAAGATGATGAAATAAGCCAAAGACCTGGATATGAGTAATCTGCAATTAAAAATACTATTCACCATTATAATCGCCGGCTTAATCGCTTTACTACTATACCATACGCGGCTCCTTCACTTTGAGAAAACAGAAACCATGTTTTGGGCTAGTGGAACGATTAAAACTGGAAATTTAGCTCTAGTACTCCTCGGCATCCCCCTTTACCTATATCTGCGCTATAAGATTCGCGCCAATAAGAATCCTTAAAACTTAAGATGTCTAATGGTTTCCCCTTTATCAATAAGCTGTCGAAGGGAGGCGATTCCAATTTGCACATGTTTATGATCGTGGGCGCGCGAGTTTTCTTTATCCTTTTCTAGGGTTTTCACTCCCTCTGGCACCATCGGTTGATCGGTTACGAGTAGCAAGGCACCGGTGGGAATTTTATTGTAAAAGCCCACCGAAAACAAGGTGGCCGTCTCCATATCAATCGCATAAGCACGCACCTTTCGTAAATACTTCTTAAAATTCTTATCGAACTCCCAAACGCGGCGGTTAGTAGTATATACCGTGCCGGTCCAGTAACTGGTATCATGATCTCTAATGGTGGTACTTATCGCCTTCTGCAAAGCAAAAGACGGCATGGCCGGCACTTCTGGCGGAAAATAATCATTGGAGGTTCCTTCTCCGCGTATCGCGCCAATCGGCAGAATCATGTCCCCAATTTTATTCCGCTTTTTTAATCCACCACATTTCCCCAGAAATAAAATCGCCTCAGGCTTTATCGCCGATAGTAAGTCCATTATGGTAGCTGCATTCGGTGAGCCCATCCCAAAGTTAATAATGCTTATCTCCCCGCTTGTGGCAGAAAACATACTCTTATCCTTGCCCTGCACCTCCGTGCCAGTCATCTCGGCAAATAGATTTACATAATGCTGAAAATTGGTCAAGAGGATATAAGAACCAAATTGTTCTAAGTCAACCCCAGTATAGCGTGGCAGCCAATTATTAACGATATCAGATTTAGTTTTCATAGTAGATTTTTAGTGGCTTTAATATAAGGGCAAATCCCTTCCCTAAAAATAATTGTAAATAATACTTGACATTTGTAAATGTTACTTTACATTTGTCAAGCGAACTTTACAAACTAAAACATGAAAATGAAAGATTCAATCGAAAAAAAGCAGTCGCAGCGTCAATCGGCATTGCGACAGCTAGGCATTTGGACCGCCATTTGGGTGGCTAGTCAGGCCCTAGTAGTATTTGGAGGATTATTAGTGTGGCCAGATTCTAATTTGATCAAAATTGGCACCCTCCTTTTAAATGTGGTTTTGGGATTAAAAATGATTTTAGCTAATCGCCACCTCTTTAAAAAGCTAGATGAGCTAGAACGCCTTTTACAACTAGAAGCTTTGGCTTGGACCCTTGGCCTTAGTATGGTGGTAGGCTTGGCTTATTCCACCCTCGACATTATCAACCTAATACCCTTCGATGCGGAAATTTCCTACTTGGTAATGTTTATGGGCATCACCTACTCCATCAGCCTAATAATCAACAAAAAGCGTTTCGAATGAAGAATAAGATTCGTGACCTCCGTTCCACCAAAGGCTGGACACAGGAAGACCTCGCCAAAGCGATTGGGGTAAGCAGGCAAACCATCAATGCGATTGAAAAAGGGAAATTCGACCCGAGTTTACCTACCGCCTTTCGAATTGCCAATTTATTCGAAGAAACAATAGAGGGAATTTTCGAATATCGCGAGGAGGATTAATCGCTTAACTCTCCCCGTAGATCGCTGCGAAAAGCCTCTGCAAAATCATCGCCGCCCAAGCCCGATCCAAGCAAATGCATGGTTTTGGTGAGGGCGGCTTCTAATAGCATATCCCCCGCGCCGAGTAAGCCTATTTCTTGATAGCGACGACCAGCATCGTATTTGGCCATTTCTACTTCTCCCGCGGAACACTGACTCACATTTATCACGGGCACACCATTCTGGATTAATTCCGATAGGGCTTCTAGAAGCCAATCATGAGTGGGTGCATTTCCGCTACCGAAGGTCCGTAGAATTAAGGCGCGGTTCTCTGGATTATTTATCAGCGGTAAGCACAATTCCGGACTCATACCCGGAAAGCAGTTTAAAATGGCAATCCGGTTTTCTAGGTTTGGTAAAACCTCAAAACGACCGATACTAGCCGAACGAATCGACTGTCGGTTATATTTAATCTGCACTCCGGCTTCTGCCAAGAGCGGATAATTAGGTGAGCGGAAGGCTTCAAAATCTTGAGAACTTACTTTCTGCAAGCGATTACCACGGTATAAATTATATTCAAAATACACCGCTACCTCAGGCACCATCGGTCCACCCTCTTCATTGGTAGCCGCGGCAATTTCTAGGCTCGTTAATATGTTCTCCCGTGCATCCGAACGCGGAATACCCACTGGCAATTGACTACCTGTAAATATCACCGGCTTCGCTAGATTATTCAGCATAAAGCTTAACGCTGAAGAGGAATACGCCATGGTGTCGGAGCCGTGTAAAATCAGGAAAGCATCAAAATTGCTGTAATCCTTTTCTATTCTTCGGGCAATGCGCAACCAATGTCCCGGACTCATATTCGAAGAATCCAGGGGCTCATCAAAACTATCCGCCTTCAGGTCAAAAGGAAAATCATTCAACTCCGGAATAAAGGAAACCAAGTTTTCAAAACTAAAAGGGTGATAGGCATTGTCATCTTTGCGAATCATCCCGATGGTCCCACCTGTGTAGAGGATTAAAATCCGGCGTTGAACATTTGTCATATTCCAAAAATATTTCGAGCATTAGCGGTCGTAATCTGATCAACTTCCGCCAAGGGACGCTCATGTAAATCGGCAATCTTTTGCGCTACATATTGCACATAAGAAGGCTCATTGCGCTTACCGCGGAAGGGTTTAGGCGCTAAAAAGGGAGCATCCGTCTCCAATACCAAATCCTCCGTTTTTAATTCAGCTACTACTTTGTCTAAGCCCCCATTTTTAAAGGTAACCACGCCACCTATACCTAATTTTAGGTTTAGGCTCAAGGCCTGATGGGCTTGCTCTAAATTACCGGTAAAACAGTGGAAAATACCGCGTAGGTCATCCCCACGATTAGCCTCTAAAACTTCAAAAGTCTCTTCAAAGGCATCCCTACAATGGATTACAATTGGTAATCCCATCGCCTTTGCCTTTTTAATTTGTCGATCGAAAGCATCCTGCTGCTCCTTAAGGTAGCTCTTATCCCAATACAGGTCGATGCCAATTTCACCTACCGCATAATATTTATAGTCCGAATCCAGCTCTTGCCAAACTAGGGCCAGCTCTTCCTCATAATCCGCTTTTACATGGCTCGGATGCAAACCCATCATTGGATAAATATGGGCATATTCATCAGCCAAAGCTTTTAATGGAGCGATAGATTCTTTATCAATATTGGGTAAAAACAATTCCCGTACGCCCGCCTCCTGCGCGCGATCTAGCATCTCCTTGCGATCGTCGGTAAACTGATTTAAATAGATGTGCGTGTGTGTGTCAATCATGCTTGCGCGAAAGTACTAAATGCACTAGCAAGGAGCGATCTCCTTTAAGAGCAATTGATAAAGTGCGGTCCCTTACTTCAACCCAGAGCCATAGAGCCACACCACACCAAAAGGCCACACCTTTACCTAATCTCAGAATTCCACCAGAATCAAGTCTAACAGGGAGCGCAGCGACCGATCTAGGATCTAGGGTCTAACAGCGACTGCAAGGAGCGATCTCCTACTAAAAGTGAGTGAAACGAACGTACTAAATACTAACTACTAAAAGCAAGCGCAGCGAGCGTACTAAACAAAAAAAACGGCCCCAAATGAGACCGTTTTCCTGGATAAGCAATAAATAATTATTCGCTTAGAAGCTTATGGTAGCTTCAAGTACTGCGCCATTGAAGTTTCCATCGTAGAATATGCTGTTTGCTCCAGTTTCGGAGAAGTCATTATAATCTTGATTAACATATTCTGCTTTAATCATCACATTGGGTGTCATATACCAACCGGCAGCGATGGCAAAGCGGCTAATGCTAATTTCTTGTGCATCGGTATTAGGAACAAAATTGGTGAGCTGACCGCTAACGCTGTTGTAACGTCCACCAATGTAGTATTGCTCACGAGAACCTAAACGGTACACTAATTCTCCGTATAGCTGGGTATAACTACGGGTGTCATTTTCACCAGAGATTTTACCGCTGGCAGTTTCATAAGCACCGAAGAACTCTAATCCTTTAAACTTCACAAATGGGTTAATCATTACTGCAGTTACCTCGTTAATAAAGCTTGGGCTCCAACGTCCAGAGCGAGAGCTAGAAACAGGAGAAGCTCCTTGGGGTTCCATTACTAAGTAGTAACGACTACCGCCACGATCTCCAAAATAGAGGTAATTGGTTTTGCCTTCCGCAGAAGTATAGAAGGAGCCTGTTAAACGCACCCGAAGATCATTATTCATTTGCTTGTCCCAACCAATTTTACCTAAGAAAGCGGGAGTATAAGGAGTAACAGTATCGGTAGCTACACTTTGGTTAAGCTTACCATTGGTTACCCCAGCCATGATTAGGAAGTCACCAGGGTTGAAATAAATTTCGGCACCAGCCTCTGTATTAAAGGCATCCATAATTAGGTTTCCAACGAAAGGATTGTAGATAGCACGAGCATTATCCGTTCTGCGGAAATGCGCATCACCATAGTTGATCTCCATCAGACCCATTTTAATGGTTGTGAAATCCATTATATTCTCAAATAATCCGTCTTTTATCCAGTTTAGATTATCAACTTGGATATAGCCTCCTTTTACCCAACTTTCTGGGTGGCGGCGAGCGGAAAGGTAAGTCCGCATGTGCATGCGCATACCATCGGCTAAGGCAACATCCACATCAAGGTTGGCAGTTGGTAAATTGAAGTTATTACCAATTAAGGCCAAGGTATCGGCAACACTTCCATTAGAATGAGAAAGGGCCTGCATTTGCACGGCAAAGGAGCCACCTAATCGAACTTTAAATCCATCATAAATGATGTCGCTTTCCAATGCTTCAAACTGGTTGATTCCTCGGAAATCACGGTAACGGTACTGTGGAATATCTCGATCGTCAAACTGCGCCATAGCAGTAAGGGAAGAGAATATAAACCCGCACAGCGCGGCGAATTTGGCTACTGATTTCATAGCTATTGATTTAGTTATAGTTAATTGAAAATTTAATCGTAATGTTATCGCCGGTGGTTACGGCGCCCATCATAAAGCTGGGGGCTTCTACATCGAAGCTGCTCATATTAAAGCTGGTGGTACCACTCACTTTCACCTCTTCACCACTGGCATCCACCTCAATGGGAACGGTAAGGATTCTGGTTTCTCCAGCTACAGTAAGTTTACCACGACTCACCATACTGAAATTCCCATTAGAGAGCTTCTTTTGCTCTTTAACCGACATCAATTGATATTTGATATTGGGGTGGTCTTTATACTTCAATGCCTTGTAAGCATTAGCATCCATGGCAGACTTGCCACTTTTCAAAGCCTCTACCGGAACGGTTAATTTTAGGCTTTTAATTTCTACACTGCTTTCACCTACGGTGAGATCCATGCTACCTTTTAAATCCACGGCCTTCATCTCCCAATCATGGAGGGTGGAGGTCCCAAGGATCTTCATGGTAGACTGCGCTTTATTGGTTTGATAAACCTTAAGAGCATTACTGTTTTCACTTAATGGAAACAGTAATAAGACTAAGCTGAGCAAGAGGGGTTTCATTTCCTTTGTATTTTGTTACACAAAGGTGATGAAGGTCACCAGCAGAGAAAATGACTTCTTACAGGTGAAAAGATGAGTTTTATCAGCTTTAACTAGCCAAAATAAGCCTCATAAGCGGGGTTTAACTTCTGCCTTAGCTCTTCCATGCGCACTAAACCATTGGCTCTGAAGTGCTCACATCCTTCTACAAAGAATAATATCCCGGGAACGCTTAACATCCGATGCTGTCCTGCTAGTTCTAAATGATCGCTAGCTTTTAATTTTTTCAGATTAATATTTGGATATTCTGTACTTAAGAGAGCCTGTACTTTAGGCCACAGGGCATTACAAATATTGCAATCATCACTATAGAAATACCAAAGCTCGAGTTCCTGCATAATGGTCAAAATTACGACCTTTCTCCCATGAATTCGCTGCACGAAGAACTTCTTGAAAAGCTACAGACACGGGTACCAAAGGAAGAATACACCGCACTATGCACCGAGGATAAATACCTTCCTTATTTAAAGCAAATCTGCTTAGGTGACGACCACCAATTAAACTGGCGGGCCGCTTGGTTAATCTCTAATATGCCTACCGAGGATGTTCGATTGCTTTTCCCCCAAGCTCAAGAGACGATTGATGCCTTGAGCAAGCAAACTAAAGATGGTTACCATCGAGAAATTTTAAAAATAATTAAGCATTTACCGCTTAATGAAGATGAGGAAGGTGCCCTTTATGATGCGGCCTCTAAATTATGGGAAAACCTAGCTTTAGCTCCTGCGGTGCGACTTCATGCTTTAAGGGCGATGGTGCGCATTGCTCGGCTGTATCCAGAATTAGCACAAGAAATTTTAGCCTATAATGACGAACATTACCTGCAAGGCATAAGCGCTGGCATTGCTCGCCAAGTACAAAAGGAATTCGCCGGATTAAGCTAAGGCCTTTTTAGCTTTGTAGGCGGTATATAGCGAGCTGTATAAAACTACCGTAACCGAGGAAATCGGCATTAAAATAGCCGCCAAGACCGGACTAAGATAACCTGCTGCGGCAACCGAAATACCCAGCACATTATAGGCCAAGGATAAGGCAAAAGCACGGTATACTACCGGCTTATATTCGCGGGAAAGTTTTAAGAAAT
>CATMQD010000178.1 GCA_950073045.1 uncultured Flavobacteriales bacterium
AAAAGGAGAAGATCAATAACCTTCGACATTACAGTCACCTTTACTTTCATGGACATAGCGTAGGCGGTACCAATCCCAGTTTACTGGAAGCAATGGCTTGCAAATGCTCTATTGTGGCCCATCGCAACCGTTTTAACTATGAGGTTTTAGGGGAAGACGCCTATTATTTTAACGATGCGGTGGATGTAGCCAATCACCTCGACCACCTGGAGGCTGAAGAGGTTTTCCGCAGTAGAAAGCAAAATAATCTGCTAAAAATTAAGGAGCGTTATAACTGGCAGCTTATCGCCGAAGAATATGAAATAACCCTCCAACAGGGATTGATTCGCAAGCGCTGATTCGTAATTTTAAGGGATAATTACATTTCTGATGTCTATCCTAAACCAAATCAAACAATCCTTACCCGGAATTAGCAATGGACTGGCGGAAGCTATTACGGCCGAAAGCACCTATGCTACTTATGCTGCCAATACCGAACTCCTCCGTGAAGGTCAGTACGTTAAAGTAATACCCCTGGTACTTTCGGGCACCGTAAAGGTGATGGCCGATTTTGATGAAAAGGAACTTTTGCTCTATTACATCCGACCCAGCCAAAGTTGTGCGATGTCCTTTTCGGCCGCCTTGCACCACTCACCTAGTCAAGTAAAAGCCATTACCACCGAAGAAAGCGAGCTCATCCTTTTACCAGGAGAGGCTGTAAATCGCTGGACAAAAGAGTTTGATGATTTTAACAAGCTCTTTTTCGAGCAGTATCAATTGCGCTACTCCGAACTGTTACACACCATACAATCGCTGCTTTTTGGTCGCATGGATCAACGTTTATTAGATTATCTTAAAACCAAAGCCCAGTATAAGCCAGAGGGATTAATAAAACTTGCCCACCGCGAAATTGCTGCTGAGCTAAGGACAGCGCGAGAGGTAATTAGCCGAGTAATTAAAAAACTCGAAAACGAGGGCTTAATTCTCCAAACCAAAGAAGGCATTCGAGTTTTAAGCTAGTAACTCCGGTTACTGCTTTCCGCTTAAGGGTCTATTACTTTAGCTCTATAATTAAATCCAAGCAATCATGATTAAAAATATGGGCTCTACCGACCGAATCATCCGTTTAGTAATTGCGGCTATTGCAGCTTATCTCTATTTTGGCGAAAACCTGGAAGCGCCTTGGGGCACCGTAGCCTTAGTGGTGGGTGGCATAATGCTGCTAACAAGCCTTATTAACTTTTGCCCCCTTTATCGAATATTTGGTATTAGCACTTGTAAAGTGTCTTAAAACTGAAACCTGCTTGATGCAGGTTTTTTTTTGCCTTAAAGAGAAGCAAGCAAGGGCCTCAACTAGCTATTCCTTAAAAAAATTGTTGGCATTAAGTCCTTAGCGGCGCCATTGGGCTAGGGTTCGGAAAATGATACTAATATCCAAGAGTAAACTCCAGTTTTCCAAATAATACACATCGGCTTGTACCCGGGCTTCCATAGAAGCTAAATCATGTTCGCCTTTATAGCCTTGCACCTGTGCTAATCCGGTTAATCCGGGTTTTACCAGATGGCGCAACATATAGCGATCTACCAAGTGGCGATATTCTTCGGTATGGGCCAGCATATGCGGACGAGGACCTACCATCGACATTTCTCCCTTCAGCACCTGGAATAATTGTGGCAATTCATCTAAATGCCAAGCTCTAATCCATCTGCCGAAAGGCGTTACTCGGCTATCATTGGCTTTCGCCTGATGGGTGTCGGCCTCCGCATTAAGGGACATGCTCCGAAACTTAAAAATGGTGAAATCTTCACCGCGGTAGCCACTGCGTTTCTGACTGAAAAATATCGGCCCCGAGCCCGAAAGCTTAACCCCTAAGGCTAAAATGGGGAAAAGTGTAGGGAGGAAGAAGATTAATAAAACAAGGGAAAAACCAATATCAAATACTCGCTTTAACCAGCGGTTATGCCATTGCTGCAAGGGTTCAGGACGAAAACTCAGCACTGGCAGTTGATCGTAAAAATCAATGCGCATACTCTTAATGGGGGCCATCCCTAAATCGGGCAAGGCCCTAAAATGAAGCAAATGGGCATCGGCCAATCGATATAGTCTCGAAAATTGCGGATGACCCGGATTTAAAGCCACAAATAACTCTTCACTTTCGCTCTGGGGCAGATAAGTCTCCAAGCTTTCCAGATCCCCATCTTTATCGGTTCTAAAACTGCGACTAATGGCAATGCCCAACTCGGGGCTGCGACTAATAAGCTGAATAAAATCGTCGAAAGAGCGCCCCTCGCCCACTAAAAGTACCGACCGCAATGGCCGCGATCTTCGTCGGAAGGAACGTAAAAAACGTAGGTAAAAGAAATGCCAAGGGATTATGGTAAAGAATAGTCCACCGTAAAAATAAACGAAGAACAAACGACTGTACTGCTCACCCTTCTGCAAAGCCACCAGCAAGAGCAACACAATAAATAGGTGACTAATAAAAACATTAAAGGTGCGCGATACCGATTGCCGAGGCTCGGGTTTTAAGGCAAACTGATAGGTACGAAAAACTAAGCTCAACACCAACCACAGTAAATTCAATATCAGCCACAACTGCACATAATAGTTGTAGTAAGGCGTGTCATAAAAGGGCAAGTCATGGAATCGCTGATAAGCCGCCCCAAAAAAGGCGAGATTTAAAAGGGTGAAATCACCCAGCAAAACCAAAAACTGGCTTAAACGATTGTGGT
Organism: uncultured Flavobacteriales bacterium; assembly: GCA_950073045.1. Taxonomy (GTDB): domain Bacteria; phylum Bacteroidota; class Bacteroidia; order Flavobacteriales; family Schleiferiaceae; genus Croceimicrobium. Next base: position 2,713 of record CATMQD010000178.1, read on the forward strand.
AGGCAGGCATACTTATTGGTCTTCAAAAGTACGCGCTGCTTTGCGCTTTTGAAAGTCGTTCCAGTTTTTACTTAAATCTTCATACACCTCTTCAAACAATTCGGGATCGCTCTGCTGGATTTCCAATAATTTCTCCCGGCCCATTTTCACCAATTTCCAATTGCTATTAAAAAAGGCTTCAAAAAGCTGCTTCATATAGGCTTCATCATTTACCCCTAAATAGCCGAAGAATCGCAAGGCATTCATTCGGGTATTAAAATCAAAAGAAGGTCCGGCGAAATCTAAAAGGGAAACATAAGCTTCTTTATCCGCCATAAGGGCTACCCTAAAAAATAGAGTGTTGATATATACATTATGCCCCATCGTTCCGGGCTGCTCCCTCCAAAGCGGGTCCTTCAACCAAAGGTTAGATTGCGGATCTTTGGGGTTTACACTAGCTTGAATGGCCTTCGCTCTTAAATCATAACTCCTACCCTCTTCCCGCAATTGCTTCAAAACCTCAGCTTCAAGCTTTACTTCTTCCTCTAGACTATAGTCTAAAACTTCCTTCTGTAAATCAACATCGGAACTCTGGGCTAGAATTTGATTAACCGTCGCCGCATCTCGCTTTAAGCGATAGTAATGTTTTAATGCTTCTGCACGCACACTAAAATGCTCGGTGCTATCCAAGAGAATTTCCATTAACCAATTCTCCAGGTCGCCATTGCGTTCTAAGTGTAAGTTCTTCAATGTATAATAGCGATCTAGATAATCCGCTTGATGCTCAAAACGCCCTTGAGCCTTGGTCCATGGAATATCCTCTTTTAGCTGAATCAATAAATCATCCGCATTTGATACATACCAAATGCTAGTATTAGGTAAAAGGGGAATTCGATACAGGCCACTGTCAACTATATGACTTGATCTTCCCCAAACTCCATCATGGTATATTGCAATTTCCACAGCTTGAGGGAAGGCCATATTCGAACTGATCTCTAGCATAGACTCCAGTTCTTTTACCTCCAAAATTGGCTCGCGGTCGGCATAGAGCCAAGATTTAAAAAAGCCATCAATGTCTTTATCGCTATGCTTTTTAAATAGTGCAATCAAATCTTCATTCTGCACCACCTTATAAGCATAGGTATTTAGGTATTCGTCTATCACCTTTCGGTAGATGGAATCCCCCACATAATTGCGGAGCATATATAAAAGCCAGCCACCCTTCTGGTAAAATCGATAGCTGCCTGCTTGGGGATGAGCCAGTGGTAAGGGACCTTGATCGGTCGCTGAAAAGGCCAATTCCTTGGCTTTTTCTAATTCCCATTCGAAATAATCGCGACCGTATAAATGCTCTTCACTCAACCATTGATAATAAGTTGCAAAGCCCTCATGTAACCAATGATGCTTGGAGCCCGCTGCGGTAACCAAGTTCCCAAACCATTGGTGGGCAAACTCATGCGCATCTACATAAGTGTAATTGCGATCATTAAAGGAAATGGAATCTACTAGAAAGAAATCACCAAAAATAGTGGCGCAAGTATTCTCCATTGCCCCATGTCGGAAGTCCATAACCGGAGCTTGCTTGTAATTAGACCAAGGGTATTTAAAGTTAATCTCCTCCTCTAAAAAGCTAGCAATTTCCTGATGTTTATAATAGTACCAGGCGCTATCACCCATGCGCTCGGGATAATGATATAATTGGTGCTCGGTACCTAAAACATGCTGTTCGGAAACTTGGTATTTGTCAATGGCCAAGGCGATTAAATAAGAGCTCATGGCTTTATCCATGCTGTAAAACCAGTGTTTTTGACCATCCTCTATTGTGGTAGAATCGAGCTTCCCATTGCTCATTACCTGATAATCGGCATTAAAAATCCATTCGGCCGAAAATTTCAGTTTATCCTTTTGATCATCGATATGGGGAATCCAATGGCGATGATCGATACCCTGCCCCTGTGTCCAAATCTGCCTACGAGCGCGTCGACTTTCATCTTGCCAACCAATAAAGTAAAGGCCCTTTCGGGGATGGGCACTATACTTTATATGCAATTGAATATCCCGCTCCTGCTTAATAAAAATTACATAGATGGCCGTGTCATTCTGTTCAAAATCAACCTCCTCGCCATTTACCTTAAACTCTTCCACCTCAATGCGAATGGCGTTTAAAAAGAGGGTATCGAGGTCGGCACTGAGGCTAATAATCTGGTCCACCTCCGCAATTACCCTTTCCGAGATAGTGTCAAATTCTGCCTTTATATGCAAGCTCTTAGTATCCTGCGCTTGCAAAGCCATAAAAGCATTAAGGAAAAGTAAAACAGAAATTAAAGTGTGACGGCAGTTTTTCATCAGAAGGAAATAAGGAATTGCTAAAATCGAAATTTCTGTTGTTCCCTACAATTGCTGAATTTCGAAGGGAGGTATAGCAAATTATATTCGCTTAATGTATTTTACACCCCACATTTTTAATGCCCCATGGCCCAACCACCAAACAATCAGGTTCCGAGGAATCTTTCTGTTTTAATACCGGATGAATGCAATAAGCCCCTTTCCTATTATATGGTTTGTGGGATAAAAGAGGCTTATCCAGATGCTAAAATCTACGTCATCGGTGCTGCTAATGACCAACAATCAGATTGGCGATTATTCATGCGCCTCTCCAAGTTTTTCGATCAAGTATATGATTCGGAATTCAAGTTTAAAGAAGTAGGTTTTCACCTAGATGTGATGCAGCTCATCCAAGAATTGGAGATCGACATTATTTTCCCGGCCACAGAATTGGCTTTTAAATACGTTTCGACCAAGCGAGAGGATTTAGGCCGTGTTTGCAAGCTACCGCCTTTACCTTCAAATGAGAATTTACTCACTGCTTTCGAAAAAGATCGTTTGGGTAAATATCTGATGGAGCATAATCTTTCCACGCCAAAAACGATGAGTCTTGAGGACTTTCAAGCCGGAAAGGAAATTGAGTACCCGATTCTTCTAAAGCCCATTCAAGGTTTTGGAGGCTATGGTATTTTAAAGTACGACCGACCCGAGGATGTTAAAATCCCCGAAAAAAGAAGAGTGCCCTTTATTGCCCAAGAGTTTGTGCAGGGTTACGATATAGGTTGTAATGTGATTTGCAAGGATGGCGAAATCATCAATTACACCATTCAAGAGTCTTTATTAAAAAGCGTTAATATCGGTCCGAAATACCGACTTAAATTCCTGCAACATCAGGGGGTATTAGATTGTGTAGCTGCTGCATCGAAAGCATTAAACTGGACCGGGGTTAATAATATCGACTTGATTTATAACCCTGAACTCAATAAGGTTTGGATTATAGAAATGAACCCACGTTTCTGGGGTAGTACTTTAAGTACCATGCAGCTTAATATGAACTTTCCGGCTATGGCCTTAAAGTTAGCCTATGGAGAAGAGGTTGAAAGGGTAAGCTATAAAGAGCAAGTGCACATTAAGCATACGGAGGCCTTTAAAGATTTTATAAAAGGAAAGAAAAACTATCCTTGGCATCAAACCAGTATGCGCTTCTTTATGGCCGACCTAAAGCCAACTGTAGAAAGAATGCTGCGCACCAAGTTAAAGCTCAACTTAATACCCAAAAAAAGACCGATGCGGGTACATCGGTCTTAAAGGGAAATTACTTTAATTTCTTTCGGCTCAGCTTAACCTCTCGAGCAGATCCTTCTGCTTCTAATTCTTTCAAGTAAAGTTCTAACTCCACTTGACTCATGCTGCGGAGGTCTCTTTTACCTACACCGGGGTTAATAATGTAAACTTTAAAGAATTGATCGGCATCTGGTGGAGTGGTTTGTAAGTCGGAATCTTTACACACAAAGCCCACATAACCAACCCCGTAGTATAAGCTAAACTCGCGGGTGTATCCATTAAAGTTAATGGTGTTTGGTAAAGTGTAAGTAGTTCCGCCGTCTACTTGATAACCGATAATAATACCATTCTCGTAGGTATACTGGTCAATTTCGGGAGCATTAAACTCTTGGTAGTACTGGAAGTCTGGATCCCCAACATTATTAAAAGGCAACCAATCTTCATAAAGGGCAATGGCATCAATAATGCGATAACTTAATCCTGGTCCGGGAGGGCCTTGAGGTCCCTGAGGTCCAGGAACGTTACTTTCATAACTACAGGCGGTTAAACTTATTCCGAGGAGGAGTACAAGAAGCTTTTTCATTTTGTCTAGTTTTTAATTTCAAATTGTAACCTAAAAATATCGTGCCAAAAATTCCGTCGGGCAAATTAGGCTATTCGGCCCCAATCTACTTTTCCGGATTTTCGCTTGCGGAATTCCTGTATAATTTGCTGATGATCAGCACGTTTTAACTCGGGGTCGGCATCAAATAAATCTTGCAATGCTCTGCGCGATAAATCCATTACCGGCGTATCTTCTTTTAAATCGGCCAAACGTAAATTGAGCATTCCACTTTGTTGAGTTCCCATTAAATCACCTGGTCCCCGTAATTTCAAATCCACATCGGCAATTTCAAAACCATCCTGGGTGCGTACCATGGTTTTCATTCGTACCCGAGCCTCTTTACTCAATTTGGTGCCGGTCATTAAAATGCAGTAGCTTTTTTCTGCTCCCCGGCCTACCCTACCGCGCAATTGGTGGAGCTGACTTAAACCAAAACGCTCGGCAGACTCAATAACCATTACCGAAGCATTAGGGACATTAACCCCTACTTCTATCACCGTGGTGGCCACCATAATTGGGGTTTTCC
>CATMQD010000179.1 GCA_950073045.1 uncultured Flavobacteriales bacterium
TTCTTCAATACAGCCCACTTTAAGGCCCTGGCGTTCTTCAATAACCTGCACAAACTGCCCCGCTTGCATTAAACTTGGGAAGGTACCGGTATCTAGCCAAGCCGTTCCGCGATCGAGAATACCTACTTGCAGGCGTTCCTGACTTAAATACTCTTTATTGACGTCGGTAATTTCATATTAACCACGCGCCGATGGTTTTAAAGCCTTGGCAATTTCTACCACATTATTATCGTAGAAATATAAACCTGGAACCGCATAACGCGATTTTGGCTTGGCTGGTTTTTCCTCAATGGAGATGGCTTTGAGGTTATCATCAAAATCTACCACGCCATAACGCTCCGGATCGGAAACTTGATAAGCAAAAACTGGTATTTTAAAGTTATCCTTAATTAATTTAAGCAAGTCCTCCATTTTAGAGCCATAGAAAATATTATCGCCTAAAACCAAGGCCGCACTATCGTTGCCAATAAATTCTTCCCCTAAAACAAAGGCTTGTGCTAGTCCATTAGGTTCATGCTGAATGGTATAGTGAAACTCACAGCCAATTCGGCTACCATCCCCCAATAGCTTTTTAAATAGCGGCATATCGTGGGGAGTAGAAATAATGAGGATCTCGCGGATGCCGGCCTGCAGCAAAGTGCTGAGGGGGTAGTAGATCATCGGTTTGTCGTAAACGGGCATTAACTGTTTACTTACAGCTAAAGTGAGGGGGTGTAAACGAGTACCGGATCCACCGGCGAGAATAATACCTTTCATTATTCGGGGTCTTTGGTTGAATTATAAAACTCAATCATCATCATCGTCGTCCTCCTCATCATCTTCCTCGTATATGGTGATATACGGTTCCGTGAAAGACTTGTTGATGATCATTTTCTCAAAGCTAAGTAATAAGGTTGGTAAGAGCAGCAAATTTCCGATCATTGCTATTACTAAAGTGATACTAACCAAAATACCGAGGGCTACAATACCCCCAAAGCTGGAAGCGGTAAATACACTAAAACCAAAAAATAGCACGATGGAGGTGTAGAACATACTTACGCCTGTTTCGCGAATAGCAAGCAATACCGACTGGCCAATATTATAATTGGTGATCTTTAACTCTTGTCGGTATTTAGCTAAAAAGTGAATGGTGTCATCTATACTAATTCCGAAGGCCACGCTAAATACTAAAATGGTGGAGGGCTTTAGTGGAATACCAAAATAGCCCATTATACCGGCAGTCATTATTAATGGGAATACATTGGGAACCAAGCTTACCAGCACCATGGCGAAGGATCGGAAGATTAGGGCCATTACCAAAGCAATAACTGTAATGGCTAAACCTAGGCTTACCGCCAGATTTTTAATGAGGTAGGTAGTTCCCTTCTGGAAAACCATCCAAGCGCCAGTAACGGTTACATCATATCGATCGGCGGGCAGGTGAGCGGCAATATTACTGTCTAACGCGGTCTGTAGATAGGCCGATTCCTCCTTACCCATATCTTCCACTTGCATGCTGATTCTGGCATAGCGTCCGCTGGTATCTACTAAAGATTGTAAGATGCTACTGCCGCCATCTCCTTTTGGGATATACGACATCACAAAGCTGCGGTCCTGGGAATTAGGGAGCTCATAAAAATCGGGACTACCGCGATAATAGGCTTGCTTAGCGAATTTTAAACCGTCAACCACCGAAAGGGCACGGCTAACGCCTTCCACCTGCCGCATTTCTTCTTGCAGGCGGTCCATGCGTTTTAAGGTGCTGCTCTTGTAGGCCCCACTTGGTCGCTTGGTGTCGATAACCAATTCTAAAGGTACCACACCTCCAAAACGATCTTCTAAAAAGCGTAAATCTTGAAAAACCGGATCGCTTTTTTTAAACTCTTCACTTAAATTTCCGGTGGTGTAAATTTTAGAAATTCCGAAGCCCGCAATGGCCAAAAGCACAACTAGAGAGGCGTATACATAAGGACGATGATACATCGACATCCGGATAAGCCAATCGATAAAGCCTTTGATCCAGCGTTTTTCTAAATGCTTGTAATGTCTTTGTTTGGGCGGGCGAGCAAAACTGTAAACTACCGGAATTAGGATGATGGAGATCACGAATACCATCATCACGTTTAAGGAGGCCACCACCCCAAACTCGGTGAGAATGGTACTATCGGTAAGAATGAGTGATGCGAAACCTAGGGCGGTGGTCGCATTGGTCATCATGGTGGCGGCGCCAATCTTGCGAATTACCCTTTGGAGAGCTTTTATGCGATTACCGTGATTTTTAAATTCCGAATGGTATTTGTTAATCAAGAAGATACAATTGGGTACCCCAATAACAATCACCAAAGAAGGTATCAATGAGCTGAGCATGGAAATCTCGTAATCTAAAACCGAGATTAAGCCGAAGGACCAGCAAACACCTAAAATTACTACCGCTAGGGAGATTAACATGGCCCTAATGCTGCGTAAAAAAGTATAGAGAATAATTGCCGTGATGAGCATTGCTAAGCCTACCAGCAAGAATATTTCGGCACTTACCTTTTTGGTATTGGCCATCCTTAGGTGGGGTAATCCACTAATTTTTATATCTCGACCAATTTCCGCTTCGGCCCTTTCTACTTTGGCTTTTATGTCTTCAACTATAGTTACGATATCGCGTACATAAAGTCTTTCCGGATCAATTTGCACCAGCATAAGCGGTACCTGGCCATCTTCACTTAAGAGTAAACCATCGTAAAAAGGGAGGTCGGCATAAAGTTGCCGAAGACTATCTAAATTACCAGTTCTAAAACCCGGATTTAGCGATTCGTAATAAAGCTTTTGCAGGCTATCATTACGTCTTAGGTTTAATGCGTTTATCGGCGAGAGAACTCCCACTACTCCGGGCTCGCTGTTCATCTCATCTTGCAAATGTTGCCATTGCGGATAGAGTTCCGGATCGAAAATATCGAAGCTATCGATGGCTAAAATTACCGTGTTACCCACTTGATTAAAGCGCTCGCGGAAGATGTCGTACTCTACCTGAGCACTATCGGTTTTAGGGAGTAGGCGCGAAAACTTAAAACTTACTTGTACGTACTGACCTTCCCATGCCATAAAAAAGCTCAGCAGAAGCAGTAAGCTGAGCATGGTGATACGATTGCGTAGTATAAGTCGGGCGATGAATGTAAACATCCCTAGGAGCGGCCAAATCTAATTTGCGCAAAACTAGAAAAAAAGGAGGATAGGCAGGCCTAGAAGCTAAACTTGGAACTAAGCTTAATAGCAAAATTATCGAAGTTATCTGCTAATTGATTGGGGCCATAACGATAGTACACGCCCACACCGACTGCTAAAAAGTTAATTAGGTATAAACGATTAAACTCGAGGCCACTTTCATAATAGCCATCGCTGAGGTCTTTACTTCCCAAATTTAAATGGCGTTCTGGGTTATTTAAGCTGCCAAAAGCTACGCGATGTACCATTTCCAAATGCGGGGCAAAATCTCCTCTCCGATAAAATATGCTGCGGAAATCTTGGCGCCACATTAAGGATACAAAGCGATCATTAAGAAATTCGTTAAAGCGCATAGTTTCAAAGGAGCTGCGATCGGCAATTGAACCAATATTTGCTTCCCATTGGCTGCTCACATTTCTAAAATTACTTGCTGGGGTAAAAAGCTTTGCTGCAGGAACCTCTCCAAATACTCCGGCTGCTCTTAAACGAATGGTAGTTTCGCCAAAGCCACGGCTCAGACGTTTATAATCGCCTTGAAACTGTACGCGGTGATAATCGAAATCGCCGCCCCATAAATCATCCATGCCCTTGGCATAGTGTAGGTTAAAAATCGGATAGCGTTGTTTAAGCTTAATTTTCCCTACCGGTGTTTCGGCATATTCCTCGGCTGGGGCAAATCGCAAGCCCGCACTTAATTCGCTAAAGCGGAAGCTACTACCATTAAATTGGTCACTGATGTAGCGATAATCGCGCGTGGTAGTGCGTCGTTCGTGCTGGGCCGCCAACTCTAAGCGTAAATTCGGAAAAGGATCGATACGCATTCCTCCGCGCAGGCGCTGAGTATAATCCCATTGCTCCACATATAATCGGCGGTAGCTGTTTTGAAAAAGGCTTTGCTTTTCAATACCTGGGATATCAAAGCCCGAAGTTTCGAAAATATCACTGCGGTAATCGCCAAATACTTCCCAACGTAAATTCTTAATGAGCTCCAAACGGAAGTTGCCGCCATACTTATGGGCCTTATCCTTAAAACCGTAGGCATAATATGCTCCCAGAGTTAGCCAGTCTAGCATATCACGACGGGTTTCTACTCCTGCTCCTAATCTAAAACCCTCGTATTCATTATAATTTACAATGCTTCCTAAATCTAAGTTTACCCAGTACAGGGGGATATATCCACGGTTTAGAGTGATGAGTAAATTGAGGTTCCGTTCGAAGTTTTCTGCCTCCGAAATGCTATCAATAAAGGTGTAGGTATTTTGCTCTAAACTGTCCAGCTCCTCCCCTCTAAAGGCATTTAGGAGGGAGTCTACCTCGGCCTCATCCTTTTCTTCAATAGTAAGCTCATTCCGCGAAATACTACTTCGGTCGAGTTTAGGATCAAGGTTTATGCGCATTAATTTTCGTCGCATTATAGCCGACGGTGTGGCATCATTTATTTGTACCATGCGCAGTTTTATATCTGCTTCAAAAGAAGTTGGGAACCAGGTATGCGGACCAAAGCGCTGATATTCTTGTCGGATTTCAATGGGTAACCCACCTTCATTAGCTGGGCTAGCACGGAGGTTTACTATCGCCCAATCGCGGGAGTCGATATTAATAACGCCCTCCAAAGCATTAAAACCAGTTTTAGCACGCGGTCTAAAACTTAGAGTGAATATCGTGTCCCCCGATTCGGTGAAAAGGCTGTCTTCAATAATGAAATAATAACGGCGGGTGCTTCCCTTACTAATGGGATTAAGGTATTCGCTACCCGAAATGCCGATATAGTCTTGATAGAAAGAGAAAGATTGCAATTGCGTAACCAACATGGCGAACATGGGGTTTTTAAACCCAGAAGTCCGATTGGCTAATACCTCTTCATTATCACGCGGTTTTTTAACCTTCCGCTCGGTAAGGGTTTCCATAAAAAAGAGGTGGCGAGTAGAGAAAAACTCGTGGAGATTATAACCGCTGCTGTCTATGCTTACAATGCTATCTTAGGCTGTCAATTCGATCTGATAATCGGATGGTATCAATACTTGGATCCACCGAATCGAGGTCGAAGGTTACAAAGAACTTACTGTAGCTTACATAGCTGAACTCTTCTAGGCTTTCAGGATCGTTAAGCTCTTTATTCTCTACTGCATTATTTACAATTCGGTGGGCTGGATTTTCGCCGGGTAAAACGGTTACTTCTCCTAAGGTGGTACTCTTTTCAATGAGCACTACTTTCAGCTCCTTGGCTTGCAGCTCAGCCCCACTTAAACTTTTACTTTCGAAACCGATATAACTGAAGTCGAGTCGCTCAATGGCCACCTTGCTGCTCAGACTGAAATAACCATCAAGATCGCTGGTGCCACCAAATTTCCCTTGGTTTATGCTAATATTTACGAAGGGTAAGCCCTGTCCTTCTTCATCTACAACACGTCCATTTACTTGATTTTGAGCAATGGCCGATAGGCTTAAAAGCGCAGCGAAAATGAAGTTGTATAGTTTTTGCATAGGGACTTTAAATATAGGACACTGATTTAAATCCCCAGGTTGTCTCTTCTCTAGAAATTTTAGGGAAACAAAAAAGCCCGACTAAAAAGATAGCCGGGCTGTAAATTTTGAAATTGCGCTTACTTATAAAGTACCGCGACTTTCTTGCTCACGTTCAATAGATTCGAAGAGGGCTTTAAAGTTTCCTTTTCCGAAGCTTTTAGCTCCTTTACGCTGAATAATTTCGAAGAACAAGGTTGGGCGATCAGCCACTGGCTTAGTAAATAATTGAAGGAGGTAACCTTCGTCATCACGATCTACTAAAATTCCGCGCTTGCGTAATTCTTCTACTTCTTCCTCAATATCTCCTACGCGATCTAATAAATCATCATAGTAGGTATCTGGAACATAAAGGAATTCAACCCCATTGTCTTTCATGTGGTCTACCGTGCTTACAATATCATCAGTAGCTACAGCAATATGCTGTACTCCTGAGCCATTGTAAAAGTCGATGTATTCCTCAATCTGAGATTTTTTCTTGCCTTCCGCTGGTTCGTTAATTGGGAATTTAACACGGCCATTACCATTGGTCATTACCTTACTCATTAAGGCCGTGTACTCGGTAGAGATGTCTTTATCATCGAAAGAAATCAACTGAGCAAATCCCATTACGCGAGCGTAAAAATCTACCCATTTATTCATTTCGCCCCAGCCTACATTACCTACCATGTGGTCGATGTATTTTAAACCGGCTCCTTTAGGGTTATAATGACTTTTCCACTCTCGGTATCCCGGCATAAATGGACCTTCGTACTCCGAGCGATCAACAAATACGTGTACCGTATCGCCATAAGTTTTAATACCGCTTAGGGTAACTTTGCCATTTTCATCTTCAATGGTGTAAGGCTCAAAAGCTGACTCAGCGCCACGCTTGGTAGTCTCCACATAGCTTTTAGTAGCATCATCTACCCAAAAGGCTACATTCTTTACACCGTCACCATGTTCGTTGAGGTGTTCGTTGATTAAGCCATCCTTGCCTAAAGGTGTGGTTAATACCAAACGTATTTTATCCTGTTGTAAAACATAAGATACGCGGTCTTTAACGCCAGTTTCTAATCCGGCGTAAGCCACGGACTGAAAGCCGAAGGCCGTTTTGTAGAAATGAGCCGCTTGTTTGGCATTGCCAACGTAAAGTTCTACGTGGTCGGTACCATTAAGAGGTAAGAAATCTTCCGCTTCAGGAAATTCCTTTTTTAATTTTAATGAAGTGTTATCGTATACAGTTTCCATGTGCTGCGCTTTTTTGCAAAGTTAGACGATTATTCTTCCAGCCAAGACTGATGGTAATTTTCCAACTCGATATCTAGGGCCGCTTGAGTAACTTTCAAGGGTGCAAAGGTATCAACCATTACCGCCAATTCTTCGGTGGCCTTTTGGCCGATGCTGCGCTCGTAGGCCCCTGGGTGGGGGCCGTGTGGGATTCCAGCAGGGTGTAAGCTGATAAACCCTTTATCCACATGGTTCCGGCTCATAAAATCACCATCTACATAATACAGCACTTCATCGCTATCGATATTACTGTGGTTATAAGGAGCAGGAATAGCTTCTGGATGGTAATCGTATAAACGAGGAACAAAGCTGCACACTACATAGCGGGCGCTTTCGAAAGTTTGATGCACAGGTGGTGGTTGATGTACTCCACCGGTGATCGGCTCGAAGTCTTT
>CATMQD010000180.1 GCA_950073045.1 uncultured Flavobacteriales bacterium
GATCGACGGCACGCCATACCTGCCCGGGGTGATGGCGCTGGAGATGTTCGCCGAGGCCGCCCAACTCCTGTGGCCTGCGTGCTCCCTCTCCGGCTTCGACGACGTCAGCTTCGGTCTACCTGTCAAACTGGTGCGCGACGAGCAGAAGGTGCGCGCACGGGCATGGTTCGCTCGGCAGGATGATGCGCATGTGTGGGTCGAATGCACCCTCGAGTCCGATCTGGTGAACAAGGCTGGTGAGGTGTTCGGCGAGCCGCGTCAGCATCACGCCGGCACTGTGCGTCTGCTCAAACAGGGTGCAGAGAAGCCGGTGCCGCTCATTCCAGCGGTCGGCCTGCCGGAGCGCGGCGTCGCCTCGCTTCCGACCTCGTTCATCTACGAGCGCTTCTTCCACGGACCGAGATTCCAGGCGCATGGCGGCATCATCGCCGGCTCAAGCGTGAACGGAGATGTGGGCTGCGACGGAATCGCCCTGATGCGCAGCGAGTTGCCTAACGGAATCCAGTTCGCGGACGAACCGGTCCTTCTCGAGGCACTGCCGATGCTCATCGAGGTCGGTTTCCAGAACGCAGGTATGGTGGCGATGGAGATAGTGTAGGTCGTTGCTCTAGCGCAGATATGCCTTTGATGGGTTTCCCAGGACATTGGGCACCAAATGCTTTGGAGTTCTATTATGGAGATCAATTTCCGGTGAGTTTCTTAGGAGGTGCCTTTATTGCTTTTCACGGAAGTTGGAATAGAGCACCATTCCCGCAGCAAGGTTATAAAGTAGTATTTGTGCCCTTTAGCGGAAATGAGCCGATTACAGGTTATCAATCCTTTGCCACGGGTTTCGCTGGCGCGAATGATGAGCCTGATTTTCCGGGCGAAGCCGACCATCGTCCATGTGGCTTGGCCGTTGGCGCCGATGGCTGTTTATACATCAGTGATTCGGTAGAAGGCTGGGTATGGCGAATTAAGCATACCGGTAATTAGGGCCAAAGGGAATAGAGGTAAATCAAGGTAAATCCACTTAGGAAGATAATTCCCACATAAGACAAGCCTCGTAAGGCTAAGGAAGGTCGGGCAGCCTTCGGTAATTTAAGCACTAAGCGGAAATTAATAATGGCGATAAATGGCGCTACCACGAAACTTATCGCGGTAGCTAAATCTACTAATGCTCTCAGCGAATTGCCAAATTGAAAGATGATGAGCAAGGAGCCTAAGCCTACCAATATTAATATCCATCGATAGGACTGAGAACGGGTTTCTTCTTGCGCTACTTCCTGATCTCGAACTAGGGTGATAATTCGAGTAGTGGCCCGCGAATAGCCATCGAACACGCCAATGCTAGTGCCAAACATAATGCTGAAAGCGGCTGCACTAATTATAAGTCGACTCCATTCGCCAATACTTTCCGAATATAAATCGATGATTCCTCCAGCAAATGCCGCGGATCCTGTGGGTAGTGATTTATCGGTGCCAAAGATGAGGTAGGCTCCTAATATCATAAAACATGGAGAGAGCAGGGCCGATAGCCAATAGCCAAAGTTAAACTCGCGGAGGGTCTCCTTTAATGGCGCATCATAACCTGATTCCTTCTTTCGGGCAATAGTCCAGAGGCTATTCCAAGCCGAGAGATCTACCGCGGTGGGCATCCAGCCCATTAAGGCAATTAGAAAGGGGAAGGCGGGACTTTGAAGATCAAAAAACTGACTGTCGAAAAACTTAAATTCACTTTGGGCCGGTCCCCGCCAAAGGGTGCTGATTACCGCGATAATTGTAGATAGAAGAAGCACTGTGCCAATCACTTTAATTAGGCGATCCAGGGCTTTATAACGACCGAAGTAGAGGATTAGCAGGCAGGAGGCAAAGAGAATAATAGTGGTGCTTTTTAGATCTAAAATCCCTTCTAAGCCAAAGAGCTGATGCATGAACCCGGCCGTAACTGCACCTACAGCGGCACTCACAAAAAACATAGTGGCTAAGGTGATAAGGGCATAAGCATATAAATACAGCCGCCCCATTTTTTTATAGCCATCAATAAGCGATTCGCCAGTGGCAGAAGCATAACGCGAACCGTATTCGAAAAAGGGGAATTTGAGCACATTAGCCAGAATGATGGCCCACAATAGAGTAAATCCATAGTCGGCACCCGCGCGAGTACTTTGTACTAAGTGGCTGACACCAATAGCGGTACTGGCAAATAATAATCCAGGACCGAGGGTACGGAAAAAATTCTGGAGGGAATGCTTTTTCATAGGTGCTCAACTCAAATATAGGCCATTATCTTTGCCCTCTCAAAAAAGCAAATATGGCCGATAAAATTCTGGTATTGGGTTCCTCTGGTCAAATTGGAACCGACTTGGTAGAAAGCTTGCGTGAAGCCTATGGAAACGACAATGTTGTGGCTTCCGATTTACGGGAACCATCAGCCGAAAGGCTTGCCCAAGGACCCTTTGAGCAATTAAATGCCATGGATGCTGAGGCCGTTTTTGAAGTGATTAAAAAGCACGGAATTACCCAGGTTTATCATTTAGTGGCCATGCTATCGGCTACAGCCGAAAAGATGCCGATGAAAGGTTGGGATCTTAATATGACTAGCCTCTTTAATTTTATGGAGCTGATTAAAGAAGGTCATATTTCTAAAATGTACTGGCCAAGTTCTATTGCTGCTTTTGGACCAAATACCCCAGTTAATGATACACCGCAATACACGGTAATGGACCCAGGTACAGTTTACGGCATTAGTAAATTATCGGGTGAGCTATGGTGCGACTATTACAATAAGAAATACGGCTGCGATATTCGTGGTTTGCGTTATCCAGGTTTAATATCCTACAAAACGGAACCTGGCGGTGGTACTACCGATTATGCGGTTGACATTTTCCATAAGGCTGTAAAAGGAGAGGATTACCATTGCTTCCTTTCGGAAGATCGCAGGCTGCCAATGATGTATATGCCGGATGCTATTAAAGCCACCATTGGAATTATGGAGGCGCCAGCGGAGCAGGTGAAGATTCGCACTTCTTATAATGTGGCCTCTTTTAGTTTTACTCCTCGCGAATTAAATGCCCTCATCCAAAAGGAAGTTCCCGGTTTTAAAACCCTTTATGATGCCGTGGATGAGCGCGATGCTATTGCCGCAGGATGGCCACAAAGCATTAACGATTCCGAAGCCCGAGCGCATTGGGGCTGGAAACCAGATTTTAGTCTGGAAGCCATGGTGAAGGATATGCTCAAAAACCTGAAATAGGCTAAATCATTTTCCATTTTGAAGGCTTTAGGCTAATCCGTATGGACTATGGCCTAGGCTTTTTTTGCTTTTTAGATTTAACATTGTCCTAAAATCTAGTTGTAAGTATCATTAATACAGTTAGCTATAATTTTATTTTAAATTAATCTAAATAAGCGTTGTTATTTCAATGGCTGATTTTAGTTTTGCGCCAGCAACTAATTATAATCAGTCTAAATAAGAATAACATGAAGAAGCTTTACTCTGCAGCCCTTCTTTTAGCCTTATCGCCAGTGCTTTGTCGAGCGCAGGCACCAGCCCAAGAAAAAGAATACATCAAAGAAATGTGCGGCTGCTATGAAGTAGAATTCAAGTACGCCGAAACCTTTTCGGAGGATGAAAACTATGAACTTAAGGATCCATACTCGGCCAAAGGCTTGGAGTGGATTTTCGTGGATGAAGAAAAGGAAGATCTACTCGTTTTGCAGCATTTACTAATCGTTGGCCAAGATCATATCATCAAGCATTGGCGTCAGGATTGGCTTTATGAAAATCAAGAATTACTAGAGTATCAAAAGGATTTAGAGTGGAAGAAAATTCACCTCAGTATGAATGAGGCGAAAGAAACTTGGACTCAGAAAGTGTATCAGGTAGATGATAGTCCGCGCTACGAAGGAAATGCGACTTGGATAGATGTGGATGGTAAGAAATACTGGGAATCGCAAGTAGCGGCTCCATTACCTCGTAGGGAGTTTACTAAGCGCGACGATTACAATGTGATGCTTCGCAATAACAAGCATAAAATCACCGAGTACGGCCATGTACATGAATTGGATAATGCTAAGGTGATTCGCGGTGCTTCTGGTGATAGCGTTTTGGTTCATGAAAAAGGACTCAATATCTACCGAAAGGTAGACGATAGTAAATGCCAAGCTGCGCAAAAGTGGTGGACTAAGAATCGTCCTTATTGGGTAGATGTGCGCACTGTTTGGGCCGAGGTTTATGCCGAGCATGAATACATCAACCTTGAGTTGTTTGTAGAAGACCAAAAGCTTTGGAGCAGATTATTCGATTTAGGAGATGAGCTTATTGCCGCCGAGGAATATGACAGTGAAGAAGCTCAAAAACAAATTCTAGAAATCATTGAAAGCTACCTCAGTGAAGAACCTAGCGCTTGGGCTAGCAATCAAAGTTCCGAACCAAAGCACTAAAAAACCAAAACAGAAAACATCATGTTCCAAAAAATAGCAAGTCTACTTTTCATCGTATCTAGCCTAAGCCTAGGGGCACAAAGTTTCGATACCACCGCTTTAAATACTTGGTCTGCCCGCCATAATTCGTGGGAGACTTGGGACCAAGGCGCCTTTGATGAATACCGCGACACCAGCGACGCCACCGATTTTGGTTGGGGTTATTACAATATGAGTACCCACCTAATTTCTGGGGATAGCATTTACATCCTTAAAACCATACAGGGGAATTTTAAGGCCATTAGCATCAACTCCATTTCTTCTGGGGTTTACGATATCATTTACAGCGACCTTGATGGAAGCAATCGGGTAAATAAGTTCTTGGATCGGGCAAATTATAATGACCGCAATTTCTTTTACTATGAGTTGGATGCAGATACGGTAAAAGATCTAGAACCAGCCAGCGCCGATTGGGATATTTTATTTACCAAGTATCCGATTTTTTACCCAGGTTTTGGTGCGTACCCCGTTGCAGGAGTGCTACATAATCGTGGGGTGTTGGCTGCCCAAGTGGAGGTAGATAGCGCTCATGTAACAACTATTAACGACACCTTGTCCTTTCCTTTTAGCAGTAATATCTCCACCATTGGCTACGACTGGAAAGATGCATTTGCCGGGGTGGTGCATGATACACTCACCTACTTTGTAAAAGATCAAAGTGGCGCGGTAAACGAACTTAAATTTACCGAATACGGAGGCAGTGCTACTGGTCTAATGAAGTTTACCGTAAACGGAGCTGTAGATAGTGTAGTGCTTAATACGGGTAATGAGGATCAGGTTTATTACAGCTTAGGCAATGCTAATGAAGTAGCGCGTAATACAGACCAGGATTGGGATATCGCCTTTTTTGCACAAAGCAGTTTTTCCGCTATTCCGATTCGCATTAATTCGGTGCACGGAGCAGAGCTCTATGTTTATCCCCATAAGGATATTAACCACTGGAATAGCGTGGGCATAGCAGAAAATCCACTCACTTTAGTTTCTGCTTTTCCCAATCCAACCAAGGGTAATCTTACAATTGTGCTCAATTTAAATCAGGCGGAAAGCCTAGAACTGAGCTTAGTAAATACCTCTGGTCAGGTAGTGTTAAGTGAGCCTATTGAAGCTGAAAAAAGCTTAAAAGAATATCGTTTGAACCTCAGTGCCGTTCCGGCTGGTGTTTATCAGTTAAGCATCTCGGGCTCTGGATTTGGCGCCTCTACTCAATTATTGGTTAATCCTTAAACGATAGTGAGGGGCTGGCGCATAGGTGCCGGCCCTTTTAATCGCCTATGCGTAAAATTCTGATTTTTTCTTTTTTGTGTTTTTCGCAGTTTTTGTTGGCGCAGAAGCGGTCCTCTAATTTACAATTGCTAGATGCACATACCGGCCAGGTGGTATCTGCCGCAAGGGTATACTTGATTTATGCAGCGGATACTGTGGCCGAATTAAGTGATGCTGAGGGTAAGGTTTATTGGCAAAAAACGCCACTTTCAATTAGCATACGCCACCTTGCATACGAAATCTATCAGACTGCCGAATTAAAAGACCGAGGCTTATACTTTTTAGTGCCCAAACAAGATCAGTTAGAAGAAGTAGTAGTAACCGGACAAGCGGGACCAACCATAGGTAGAGAGGCGGTGCGGCAGGTTCGGGTGATTGATCAAAAACGCATTCAGCGGCAAGCGGCGGTAAATTTAGGAGACCTCCTGCAAAAGGACCTCAATTTTCAGGTGAGCCAGGATGGGGTTTTAGGTGCACAAATAAGTTTGCAGGGAATGAGTGGTGCCAAGGTGAAAATCCTAATTGATGGAGTGCCCATGATTGGTCGTTTAGATGGAAATATCGATCTCAATCAGATTAATCTGAACGACATCGAAAGGGTAGAAATTATTGAAGGCCCTATGGCCGTGCAGTATGGAACCGACGCTGTGGCCGGAACCATTAATCTTATTACTAAAAAATCACAGAAAAGCTCCTTTCAGGCGCAAGCCAACACTTATGTAGAAAGCGTAGGCCGGTATAATTTTGATGCGGGTTTACAATGGGTACCCTTCTCGGGTAGCCAGTTAGGGATTAATCTTGGGCGGAATTACTTTACAGGATACGACCCGGTTAGTGAAAGTCGTAATCTACAATGGAACCCCAAGGAGCAGTATTTTGGGAGCCTTCACTACCGACAACGATTTAAAAACAGTATACTTCGTTTACGCAGCGATTTCTTTGATGAAGAAATAAGAAATGCTGGTGCGGTGGGGTCTATAGATTCCTTAATAATTCCCGTAGATACCGGTGCTTGGCAATACCCGCGCGCCTTAGATGATACCTATCTCACCCACCGATTGAATAATGCCCTCTTTTTAAATAATTACGGAAAGAATGGTAGTACTTGGCAGGGCTTTTTGGCCTATAACTTTTTTGAACGCCAGAAGAGAAGTGAAGTAAAAAACTTGAGTACCGGTGAAAGCACCTTATTTAATGGTACAGATGCACAAGACACCAGCACTTTTCACCTTTGGGCCTCGCGCTTCAGTTATGCGGGCGATTCTTGGTCTTGGCTTAAATGGCAATTGGGCTACGATGTAAATTGGGAGCTTAATGCAGGAGAGCGAATTGCCAATGGCGAGAAGGAGATTTTAGATGCCGCCCTCTACGGCAGTGCCGAGTTTAAGCCGGGCACTAATTTTAGTTTAAAGCCCGGACTTCGCTATGCTTATAATAGTCGATTCGAAGCACCGCTGATATCTTCTTTGGCTCTGCGCTGGGAAATGGATAGCAATTGGGTTTTTAGAGCCAGTTATGGAAGGGGATTTCGTGCTCCAAGTTTGAAAGAACTGTATTTCCTTTTTGTTGATGAAAACCATAATATCCTTGGTAACGAGGAGCTTCGAGCCGAAAC
>CATMQD010000181.1 GCA_950073045.1 uncultured Flavobacteriales bacterium
AAAAAGCAGGGGGTCCCGATATGATTAAAGCGGTTCGTAAATCGATCGATCGGCCCATAATTGTTGGTGGTGGAATAAGAGATGCTGAAACGGCGAAAAACATTGCGGAAGCTGGCGCTGATGTAATTGTTGTGGGCAACCTATTCGAGAAAAACCCCGAAGCGATGGCTGATATTGCCAAAGCGATTCATCAAATTTAAGCATGAAAATTACGGTCGAGATTTCCAAGTATCCCTTAAGGGATGACTATTTAAATGGTGTGGATGACTTTTTAGAACGACTGCATAAACACCCAGACTTAAAGATTATGGTAAATCCGGTGAGCACCCAAATTTTTGGCGAAGCGGATACCATCTTCCCTATTTTACAAGCCGAAATAAGCCAGTCTTTTAAAAGTGGTCAAAGCCCATTTATGATGAAAGTTCTCAAAGGTGATCTTTCGGAAATGTCAATTAAAGACTATTGAGTAAAAGTCTCTGGAATCCCCTCGAAATTGCAGCTGTAATTAGCAGCCTGCTCTACACCTTACTCTTTAGCTACGGCTATATCTGGTGTTGGTTATTTGCGGCCCTTTCTGCCGGTTTTTTTCTAGTCCTTTGTTACCAAAGAAAAATATACGCCGAGCTCGCCCTGCAAGTTTTTTACCTAGCCATGGCGCTCTATGGTTTCTTAAATTGGGGCGAAACCTTTCAAACAAAAGCACCCTTGCCTTTAAGCTATCATGGGATAATTATCTTGGTTAACGCAATTGCCATTTTAATAAGCGGCCAAATGCTGCGCAAGCATAGCGATGCTAAAGTTCCTTACCTCGATTCATTCACCACCATTAGTAGCATAAGTGCCACCGTTTTAATGGTTAATTTTTACGAAGAGAACTGGCTTTACTTTATCGTAATTAATGCAATTAGCATTTACCTATACTTTCAAAGGGGCTTAAAATTAGGTGCTCTGCTTTTTGTTGTTTATACGCTCCTATCTATAAATGGATACATGGTATGGACAGGCAGGTGGTAGTAGTTACAGGACCAGAGAGTTCTGGTAAATCTCAACTTTGCAAGGACCTTAGTAAAGCGCTTCAGGTGCCCACGGTTCCAGAGTATGCGCGCATATACCTCGAAAGTGTTGGTCCAGATTACGATTATAACTCCTTACGGGAGATTTATGCAGGCCACATCCTCTATCAGGCGAAAGCCTTAGAAGAGAACAGGAGCCCTTTAATTATACTAGACACAGATAGTATAAACTTTATTATTTGGAGTATTCGGGCATTTAATAGGGTGCCTACCGAGGCGATGGAGCAATTAAAAAGGGAAAGCCACTATCGCTATTTGATTTGCAAACCAGATCTTGAATGGGAAGAGGATCCCTTGCGCGAAAATCCGCATGATAGAGTAGAGATTATGTCGGAGCACCAACAGCTAATCCAAGACCTAAACAGACCCCATGCTTTTGTGGAAGGCCAAAAAAAAGAGCGCCTTAACAATGCATTAGACGCTCTTCAAAGTATTCTTCCGGAATTGAGTTTATCGCATTAATAAATCATTTCGGTAGTAGCTTTCAATTGGAAGTAGGCTATCTCTTAGCAAATCTTTTTCCTGCAACCATAGTCCATATTTCTGCCATTTTTCGGGCTTCATATTCCCCCAAGCTTCACCTCTCCCAAAGTGCGGTAAAATATCAGCGAAAGCTTTATTAATAAATATGGAATCTTGGAAGTTAGAATGGTCTACTTCTGCCCGAATACTAGCCAAGGCATGCTCCGGATTTTCTTGAATTCCCGAATAGGCCTCTGCGCATACTTTTAAAAATCTATGCACTAAATCCTCCTGGATGGAGTCCATTTTACTAGGAGCCATAATTACGGAAGAATAGCCATAAGGAACTCCATAATCATTCGGAATAAAGGACTCTAAGGAGTCACCGGCCATTTCGGCTTGTATCGCTTCCCAGTGCAGAAAAACCCAAGCCACATCACCAGAATCTCGAAGAAAGGCTTCCCAAACTTGCAAACGACCTGGGGTATGTGTTTTAAACTCTGGATCTCCTCCGGCATCGCTAATCATAGCGGCTAAAATCTCATCCTCTAAGGGCGTATGATAACCCAAATAGGTTTTGCCTTCGATCTCAGCTGGAGTATGAATCCCTGAAGATTTCTTAACCACAAAGGCACTGCGATCCGATTGTAAAATGGTGGCCACCGCCTGAGCCTTTAGCTCCCCTCCCTTAGCGGCAAAACTTAATAAATGCTCGGAAGGCCCAATGGCTAAATCCACTTCAGAATCAAGCAATCTAAAAATGGGTTTCTTGGTGTAATCATCTATCTCTGGGGTATCCCATACCAAATGTATTCCCGCCTCTTTAAAAGCCGATTTCGCTTGGGCATAAAATATTCCACTATGCAATACATTAGGACGCCAATCTAAAGCCAGGTGCAAAGTATCCAGGCTTGGCTCTTTTGCCGCTGAACTTGCCTCCTTTTCAATTTGGGGATTTTTACAAGCCACCAGAAATAAGAGGCCCAATAGTGGGCTAAATATCTTACTTAAGCGCATTAAAATACCAGTCTTAAGGTTGCATAAACATGACTTGGTGCCTGCACAAAATAGGCCGCTTCACCATTGTCATCTGGCACTCCGTAGGTATAATAAAGTACATCGCCAATATTATTGTACTGCACACTTAAGGTATGTTCTCCCGCAAAGTTCCATGAAGCCATTAAATCCATAATGAAGGATTCTGGCACGGTTAAACTTGGGTCATTCGTAAGCCCCATATACTGCTCACTTAGATATCGAGCTCTCACTCCTAAATCCAAGCCTTCAATTGGCTGGTAGTTTAATTGCAGCTGACCGTTAAACTCTGGACTCAGAATAGGACTCACATTTTCGTAAACCACATCTTGCTCTGCCGGTGAATAGGAACTAATTTCTGCATTTAAATAGGCCATTTGAGCATCAATACTCCAATTTTTGTAAAAATTCCAGCGCGCACTAAGCTCTACACCGCGACGGAAACTAGACTCCTGATTTAAATAAACTTGATAGAAGTACTGATCGATTAAGACACCAATAGGGGCAATTTCGTTTTCAAAAATCATATAGTAAGCATTGAAATCGAGGGCCACTTTTTCAGTTTGCCAACGCAAACCGGCTTCAATATCATTTACATATTCCGCTTTTACGCTTTCCGGATTTTGGGCATCCTCAATATTACCTGGATTAACTTCATAACCTACAATATCTGCCCGGCGAGGCTCACGACCACTGCGACCATAAGAAGCATATACTTGCCAATGGGTATTGATATCATAGTTCAAACCTATTTTCGGATTCACGAAAAGGTAATCTCTAACCGGAATATTTGGTGCTTCACCCAGATAAGTTTCATCGGCCCCCAGATCAATATACACTTGGCGCACTTGCACATCAGCGAAAGCTTTAAATTTCCCAAAGGCCTTTTGCCATTTCCCAAAAACAGAAAGCTCATCTTTCCGAGAATCCTCCTCATTATAAGGACGAATGCGATCAGGCTCTACAAATTGTAAGTTCTTTCGGAAGAAGCTATACAGGTGAACACCTACATCAAACTTGCCATAATCACTGGATTGAGAGAAGGTAGACATATAGCCAAAATGATCGTTGTACAGCGGGAGATTAAATTGCGTAAAAGCTCCTGTGCTATCTCTTGAACCTAAAGGAAAATCGCCACCGGCACCACCGTAGTAGAGGGTACTTACTAGCGAACTTTTAGTTCCCAATCGCCAAGTATGCTGTAGCTGAAAAAGCCACTGACCAAAATCATCAACATCATTTTCGGAGATCAAATTGGTACGTGGATCTTGCTTAATCATGCTAATAGGCACGGCCTGATAAGCCAAGCCATTTTCGGAACGACCCGCAAATCCCGTAAATTTTAAGGCATGCTTTTCACCAAAATAACCACCCGAGAAAAACAATGAATTAGACTCAGTACCAGAATGGTAACGGTAACCATCACTTTGCACGCGGCTCATACGAGCATAAAAAGCGGTGCGGTTTTCCATTAAACCAGTATGCACCTCGGCGCTAGCCCTTAGGGTATTGAAAGAACCTCCGGTAAATTGAAGCTCCGCAAAAGGTTCCGACTGGGTAAGCGACAAAGATTCAAAATTCATTGAACCAGCATAAGAGGCTACACCATTGCTTGAGGTGCCCACTCCGCGTTGTATTTGCACAGATTCGATGCTATTGCCAAAATCAGTGAAATTGGAAAAGAACACTCCTTGATCAAGCATATCATTTAAGGGAACCCCGTTTAGGGTGATATTGATACGACTTTGATCGATGCCACGTAAGCGCATTTGGCCGTAATTACTAAGGCCAGTGCCCGCTTCGGAATACGAAACAATAGATGGACTTAGGCGCTCTAAGAGAAACGCCCCATCCTGACCTTGGTAGCGCTTTTCAATCTCCTTACGGTTAACCGTGATCTGAGCAACGGGCGCATCAGCGGAAGCGCGAATGGAAGAAATGGTAACCTCCTCGAGGGTTTCCGCTTTTAAAGAATCTTGATTTTGAGCCTTGATGAGGGATGGGCTCAATCCCATTAAAGCAAGAACAAATAGCTGCCTTTTCATAAAAAATGACTTATGAAAAGAAACCGGGGTATGCTCCTTTGCGATTATTAATAATTGATAAATCCCTACGCCGGCATTACCCGGATCAGGTGCTGGCGGAAGATCCGCCATGGGTATAATCTCAGCCTTTCTAATTCGAAAGACACCCCGTGAGAAGTTGCAAAGCTATGGTAAGACTATTTGTAAAACAATAGCTGGAAATTAATGATTGCTGATAGCTTTGCCCGCCAAATTTGAAAACTATGAAAAAGTTACTCCCTCTTTCCCTAGGATTGATGCTAAGCTTCGCCGCTAAAGCTCAAACTGTTTTGGATACGGTTATTGTATCTGGAGCTAAAGTGGAGCAAAGCTTATTGAACAGTAATCGAAATGTGCAAGTAATAAGCGCCGAAGAAATTGCGAAAGCTCCAGCAAATTCGGTTGCAGAGCTCTTAGACTTCGCCATGGGTGTAGATGCGCGCCAACGTGGAATTTACGGGACCCAAACCGACCTTAGTATTCGCGGAGGCAGCTTCGAGCAAGTTTTGGTTCTACTGAATGGGGTACGTTTATCCGATCCTCAAACAGGTCACCATTTAATGAATTTACCCGTGGCCAAAAGCGATATTGAGAGAATTGAAATCTTAATGGGTGGCGGCAGCTATATCTTTGGCGCCAATGCCTTTAGTGGGGCGATAAACATCATTACCAAAGACGCCGAACAAAACAGTACCTCCGTTTCGGTTGATGCTGGTCAGTATGGCACGGTACTAAGCAATGTACAGCAGAATATGGTGGGCGAAAATTGGCAGGCCAGTGTTTCTGGTAGCTACAATCGCTCCGAGGGCTTTAAGCGCAATACTGATTTTGAGCATGCGAATTTCTCCGGTCAAGCCTCTACTCAGAGAGGAAACGACCTTTATAAAATTCAGGCGGGTTATACCGATCAAGCTTTTGGGGCCCAAGATTTTTACTCTACCGCTTTTCCCGATCAGTTTGAAAGAACCCGTACGCTATTCGGTAGTTTCAACTGGCAAAGCGAATCAGAGAAAAGTCGCTGGAACCGTGAGTTATACTGGCGTAGAAATTGGGATGAATTTCAACTTTTCCGGGAAGAAGGCGATGACTTCTATAATTTCCAAAACGGACTATTTATCGCCGGAAACGATACTGCCCCTACCTGGTATGCGGGCCATAATTACCACCGTAGTGATGTAGCGGGTGCCAAATTGGATTACGAACTGGAATCGAATTTAGGGACTACCGCTATTAGCGGAGAATTTCGTCATGAGCAGGTGCGTAGCAATAATTTAGGAGATAGTTTAGGCGAAACGATTGCCATTAGGGATAGCCGAGGCTCTTATTATTTAGGTGCCGACCGACAGAATTATTCTTTGGCCGCTCAGCATTTAATGCAGTTTAATAGCCTCAGCTTAAGCGCGGCTTTGCAAGCCAATTATAATAGCGACTTTGGCTTTGGATGGTACCCAGCGCTAAATGCTGGATTCCGTCCACATAAGGCTCATAAGTTTTACGCCAGCTTCAATCGTTCTTTTCGTTTTCCCTCCTACACCGATTTATACTACAGTTTAGGCAATGCAAAGGGGAGCATCAATTTACAGGAAGAAGAATCCTATAATTACGAAGCGGGCTACCGTTTTTATGGCAGCGGCTGGTATGCTAATTTCAGTGCTTTTTACCGCAATGGGATTAATATCATCGACTGGACCCAAGCTTGTGACAGCTGCGATTTAATTGCGGGAAACAATTCGGAGGTAAACATGGCGGGCATTGAGCTTAGTCTTAGAAAGGTATTTGATAAGCCACAGCAATCCCTTTTATTCGAATATGCTGAAATCGGCTACAGCTACATGGAAAGCGAGAGTCCTAGTGCCGATGAAGTGTATAACTCACTTTACGTTTTTGATCACCTAAGACATAAAATCAACTTCCGCACAGCACAATCCTATAAGAACTGGAGCCTGAATTATTACCTCAGCTACCAAGAGCGAAATGGAGAGTATTTCGATAGTCAGCTAGGACGAGTAAAGGATTACGACCCGGTGCTGTTGCTTAACCTATCCTTACAATATCAATGGAAGGATTTACAAATAAGAGCTCAAGTTCAAAACCTCTTAAATCAGCGCTACTACGATCGTGGAAACGTGGAGATGCCAGGAATTTGGGCTCAAATTGGAGCGAGCTACCAATTCCGGTAATAGTCCCTAAATCTGATATGATTTTAAAAAGCTGCCTCAATTTTTGGGGCAGTTTTTTTTTTCAATTGGGGCTTAAGGAGAGATCTGAGTCCCTCTGGTGCGTCCTTCGTAGCACCATATCAAATCAAATAACATAAGTAGCGTCTTGTACCTGCTTTGAGTGGTTTAGTTTTAATCTTTTTCCTTGGATGAATCCCGGCTGGGCCGGGACAAGCTTGCACTTTACAAGCTTAACCTTAAAAGCACTAAGGCAATGTGTTCTTACAGATCTAAACTGTTAATACTTCCTAAGTCCATTATTCAAGTAGAATTAGATCTAGCAGCGAGGGCACCGAGCGATCTAGGTTCTAACAGCTCCGAAGGATTTCGGAGCGATCTAAGGTCTCCGAGCGAAGCTCAAAAAAGCGCAGCACCCTAAGGCCGTCCCCACATCATGAAGTTTCCGGTGCAATTAATTTATCCGGAACTCGATCATGG
>CATMQD010000182.1 GCA_950073045.1 uncultured Flavobacteriales bacterium
AAAAATGGAACCTACATCGACGAATCGCCCTTAATATATTAATGCGTAGCGGAGCTTCCCCCGAACGTATTTTATTGGGCACTATGGCTTCTACCGCTTTATTAAGCATGTGGATTTCGAATACCGCCACTACCGTAATGATGCTGCCAATTGGCCTCAGCTTATACCAGTTGCTCGAAGAGAAAATGAATAATGAAAAGCTCGCTCGAAACTTTGGTATTGCGCTCATGCTGGGAATTGCCTATTCTGCTAATATTGGCGGAATGGCCACTCTAATTGGCACACCTCCCAATTTGGTTTTTGCCAGTTTAAGTAGCAGTGTTCTTGAGCGCGAGGTACCTTTTTCTAACTGGATGCTTTTTGCCTTGCCACTAAGTATCCTACTATTCACCTTGGTTTGGCTTTTCCTTGCTAAAATTCTTTTTCCCACCAAAAACATTCAGCTAAAAGGCATAGAGCCCATGTTAAAAACCGAATTGCAGAAACTAGGAAAAATGAGTACTTCTGAAAAAAGGGTTGCTGGTGTTTTAATAATTATGGCTTTCGCCTGGATTTTTCGTGCTCAGATAAGCCAAGTTCCAGGCTTCGAAAACCTGAGCGATACCATTATTGCCATTGCCGGAATGTTGGCCTTATTTTTAATACCTGCCGAAAAAAAAGCACGCGCTCTTCTAACTGAGAAGGATCTAGGAAAACTACCCTGGAATATTATTTTACTTTTCGGTGGAGGCTTAAGTCTGGCTAAAGCTTTAGAAGTTTCTAATGTAGTTCAGAGTATTGCCGAAATACTGGTTGCGAGTGGCTGGCAATCACTCCTAATAATTAGCCTCCTAATTTGCGCTTTTGCCGTTTTCTTAACCGAGGTAATGAGCAATGTAGCCTTAGTTTCCGTTTTTGTACCGGTGGCCTTTATTATTGCTAATCAAATGGGATTTGATGCTTGGACCTTAGCCATACCCCTAACTTTAGGCGCAAGTTGTGCTTTTATGTTCCCAGTAGCCACACCGCCCAATGCCATTGTGTATAGCAGTGGATTTTTAAGAACTCAGGATATGGCAAAAGCTGGATTGATATTCAATGTAATTAGCATATTGATTATCAGCTTTTACAGCTACTATTTAATTCCCATTGTCTTCTGAGTTTTCTTTCTCCAAAGGATCCATATAGATACAGCCTTGTTCCACTAAATAGAGGTGGTAGTTGTAATAGCGATAGGTATAGGTGCAATACTTGGCCCTTTGCTCTTCTTCTGCACCTTCATTGGCCCCGCCATCGCAATAGCATGGACCACTTAAATCATCCACTTCATATTTTATGTAGATGGTTTTGGAGCTATCGCTTTCCTCTTTAATATGAATGGTTTCCGACCAATCTCTGCTGTTTACTTCAATAGATTCTAGCTCCGAAATGCCATCAGCGGAAGCGGCCAAAATACCCACAGTACTGGAAAAGCAGTAGGAACATCCTCGCACCCCACCTTGAAAGAAGTAAAATGCCGTATCCTCCCGATCACCTAAATATTCCATGGAATTATATCCATCCGGATTAAGAGAAAGACTTTCTCCTTCCCCAGAATAAAGCGACTGAACTGAAGTATCTGGATATTTATAATAGTAATGAACGATATTACTTTGGTAGGTCCCACCTGAGTTTTCAGGATAACTTATCTGTAGAAATCTTTTATCCTTAGTCTGGATTACATGAGCGTTTAAAGCTGCGGCTAAATTGTAATTTATCAAATCAGGGACCTGAAAAAGTTGAAGGATAATGCTATCTAGGCGGTAATTATAATAGGCCTGTAATTCAATGGCTTCTATAGAATCCTGCGGAATTGCATACTCACTTTGATAATCTTCTCTTTCACTTATAGTGAGGGCAGTCTTCTCCAAGGGCATCGCTGGTTCATGAGGGTTTATCGCTAGGTAGAGTTCCAAGTTTCGGTTAAACCGATTAGCCAGACTATCTAGCGATTGCGCACTAAGTGAAGATTGAATTAGAAAGCCTATAATCAATAGTAATGAAGGCCGCATAGAGTGAATTTTCCCTCAATTTACAAAGAATCCAAGTCTACTACCCACATTCCTCGCAATTCACCAGGACCATAACCTGTTGCTTCATCCTCTGGGTAAAGTTGCTGCACCTTTTGGTAAAAATCAGTTTCTAATTCGGCGCCAATTTTACCATGACATTGCAAGCACATTGGATTGGTGAGGATGGGGAAATAGCCATAATTGCCATTTTCATTATTAAGCATCCGTGGACCTAATTCCTCTTTACTTTCGAGGGCTTGCTGGTACTCCGCCAAAACCTTGAGCTCTTCGGCACTAGCTTTATTATTAGGGTTTCTGGCTTTATCACTCACCCTGCGGATTCGATGCTTAAGATTTTGTGACATGCTATCGGTAAGCGTGATGGCCTGCACATTACAGAAGCTTAAGGCATGTTCCTTCCCTCCTTCCTTAAGCTCGCCCATCAAATTTTTACCTAAAACTTTTTTTGTGCTCAAGGCCAGTCGTTTAACTTCCGCACTTTTTCCTTTTCCATGTGCACCTTCGGCCTTGTCAGAATGCTGCGGATGAATTTGCTCTACTTGATAGAGGTAAGTAGCGATATCATTCAACTGGCTTTCTTCCACCATCATGGGAGGCATTAAGCCAAATTTCTCAATGGCGCCCAACATCAAGGCATGTTCCTCATTGGGCCTTTCCACAAATGATTTTATGGCCTTTTCAAAATCTGCTTGCTCTGGGAATTCTTTTAGATAATGCTTGCGGATAGCAAAAAAAGGTGGTGCTAAACGCGAATCATGATCGGCGTCTGGGGAGTGACAAGTTTGGCAATTAAGGGCCACATACTCTTTAGTAGTGGCTAGCTTTTCGGCTGATAGAACCTTGTCCTTAGTAGCTTGCTCTTGACCTTGATTACAAGCTACAGCCATCATGATAAATAAAACGGAAAAAGTAAGGATGCGGCGCATATTTAGATTTTTAACAAAGGTGTTAATTGATCAACAGCTACAAGGTAGTACAGGTTACATTAACGACCTTTGAAATGAAAACAATTTTTAAGCTCGCGGTTATATAAGATATGTACGACTTGATTATTATTGGTGGCGGTCCCATTGGTATTGCCTGTGGAATTGCCGCTAAGCAAGCTGGACTTAAATACCTAATTATTGAGAAAGGTTATTTGGTGAACAGCTTATACCACTACCCTCATAGCATGACCTTCTTTTCAACTGCCGATAAACTTGAAATTGGTGGTATTCCCTTTATCGCTCAAAATACCAAGCCCACCCGGGCAGAAGCCCTGGAGTATTACCGCAAGGTGAGCATGCATCATAAGATTAATATTCATTTACAAGAGCGTTTGCTTAACATCCAAAAGCAAGAAAACGCTTTTAAAGTTGAAAGTGATGAAGGTGAATACCAAACTAAGTACGTGACTTTAGCCACCGGCTTTTATGATTTAGTTAATCCCCTTAACATTCCTGGAGAAAATTTGCCTAAAGTGGCTCATTATTATAAAGACCCCCATCCCTATTTTGAACACCGCGTTGTGGTGGTTGGTGCAGCCAACTCGGCAGTAGATGCGGCCTTAGAACTCTATCGAAAGGGTGCGAAGGAAGTTACCATGATTATCCGAGAAAAGGAAGTTTCTCCACGAGTGAAATACTGGGTACGACCCGATATCATCAATCGAATTGAGGAAGGCTCCATTAAAGCCTATTATGAAGCTAGCTTAACTGAAATTCGTGAAGGCGAAGTTGATTTCATTCAAAATGGCGAAAAACACACAATACCTAACGACTCTGTTTTAGCACTAACCGGCTATCGTCCTGACTTTAAAATGCTTAAAAATTTTGGTCTTCAATTCTCCGACGAACCTAGTCATAAACCCCTTTACAAGCCAGAAACTATGGAAAGCTCGGCTCCAGGGATTTTCTTAGCAGGAGTAATTTGTGGCGGGCTCGAAACCAATAAATGGTTTATAGAAAACTCCCGTGTTCATGCCGACATGATCGTAAAGGAAATTGAGCGAAGAGAAGCTCAAGATTAAATATAAGCTATGAATTGCTTAGTAACTCAATCCCTTGATCTTCAATCTTAATAAGCTTTTTACGGTAAAGTGTACCGATGGCTTTTTTAAAGGTCTTTTTGCTCATTCCGAATTCCTTTTGGATTAACTGAGCATCAGACTTGTCGTGATAAGGGAGCTTACCTCCAGCCGCTTTCAGTTTATCTAAAATCTTTTGGGAGCTGGGCTCTACATGGTCCATGCCTTCCGGCTGAAGAATTAAATCGACCTTACCATCTTCTCTGAGTTTCTTGATGTAGGCCTTCGTTTTCTGGCCAGGCTTTAGATCCGTAAAAATCTCATTGTGGTAAATCATCCCATGAAAACGATCCCCGAATGTTACTAGGAAGCCCAGTTTCTCCTTTTGAAGAATCTGTACCTCTACCCCATCTTGCTCATTTAAGTGATCAATATCATGATTGAAATGCCTTTCCAATCTAGCGGAAGCGGTGATACGCTCACTTAGGGTATCCACATATAAAAAGACCCCCACAAAATCGCCAATCTCTAGGCTCTGTCTTACCTCCTTTTTAGGAAGTAGCACTTGCTTATCTAAACCCCAGTTTAAAAAGTAACCAAAAGGAGCAATATCCATTACTTCTAAGCCAGCAATTTGGCCAACCTCCGCCAATGGTTTATCCAAAGTGGCAATTAATCGCTCTTCAGAATCGCGGTAGACAAAAGCCTCCAATTCGGCACCTAAGTTGGGTTTTTGTGGCAAACGAGAATTAGGTAGTAATACCTCATTCCCTTCGTCGTCTGCCAAATAGCACCCTTGTGGTGCAAAACGCTTGGCAATAAGTTTATTGATTTTTCCTAATTCCATTATTCCATTACTTGGGCCATCACGTGGTAACGAGGATCATCAACATTCTCTTCAATTACAGCCGCCAATTTTGGGGAAGCTTTAATCATTAATTGTTGACACTCCTTACTCAAATGACGGATTTGTACCGCCTTTCCAAGGCCTTGATATTTTTCTACTAAGTTATATAATGCTTCTAGAGCAGAATGATCGGACACGCGAGATTCCATAAAGTCGATAATTACCCGGTCCGGATCACCCGCTGGATCAAATTTAGCTTTAAATGCACTGATGCTGCCAAAAAATAAGGGCCCCCAAATTTCATACACCTTGGTGCCATCATTTAAAAAATGCTTGCGAGCTCGAATGCGTTTGGCATTTTCCCAAGAGAATACAAGAGCGCTTAAAACGATACCTACTAAAACGGCAATCGCTAAATCAAACATTACTGTTAAGGCCGAAACGGCAATTAAAACTATGGCATCGCTAATGGGAATTTTAGGTAATATGCGGAAACTACTCCAAGCGAAAGTTCCAATTACCACCATAAACATTACGCCTACCAATGCTGCAATGGGTACTTGCTCAATAAGCGGTGCCGCAAAAAGTATAAAGCTTAAAAGTGCTAAAGCGGCAACAATTCCCGAAATACGAGTTCTTCCGCCCCCTTTAATATTAATAATCGATTGGCCAATCATAGCACAACCGCCCATTCCACCAAAAAAGCCAGTTACAATATTTGCCCCACCTTGGGCTAAACATTCGCGATTAGAGCTTCCACGTGTTTCGGTTAACTCATCAATTAGGTTTAAGGTCATTAATGATTCTATTAAACCAATTGCTGCTAGAATTAAAGCGTAAGGAAAGATAAAGCTGAGGGTTTCCCAGTTCATGGGGATGATTTCGAAAATCTCTAACTGCAAAGTGGGTAAGCCAGCTTGTAAACCTTCAGAGCCGCCGCCTTCACGGATAAAGCTTCCAACGGTTGCTACATCCAAACCACCAAAAATAACCACGGCCGATACGCCTAAAATGGCAATTAATCCAGCGGGAATTTTTTTATTAAGCTTTGGCAAGAAGTACATCAAAGCCATAGTAAGACCAACTAAACCAATCATTAAATAAAGGTTAGATCCTTGCAACCAAACCTTTTCGCCAGCTATTCTTTGAGTAAACATCCCCAATTGGGAAAGGAAAATTACGATGGCTAAACCATTCACAAAGCCCATCATAACTGGATGTGGAATTAGACGAACGAACTTCCCAAGCTTTAATGCTCCAACTAGCATCTGGATGAAGCCCATTAAAATAACGGTGGCAAACAAATAATATAAACCTGCATTGGCGCCTTCGGCTCCCATCTCGTTGCCTTTCGCCACTAAGTCTACCATTACCACAGCTAAAGCCCCGGTTGCACCAGAAATCATTCCAGGTCTGCCGCCAAATATTGAGGTAATTAAACCTACCATAAACGCCGCATAGAGACCAACTAATGGAGGAACTCCAGCAACAAAGGCAAAAGCTACCGCCTCAGGCACTAAAGCTAGGGCTACGGTTAGGCCGCTAAATACATCATTTCCAAGATTTGCTTTTTGCTTAGCGATAAATTCACGCATCGTAAAGTACTGATTTAGAAAGCCGGCAAAAGTACAAGTATATACCGAGTCACCATGCGCTTTCTTTTATATCTGCATTATTTTTCCCTTTCTGAAAGCTTAACTTCGCGGGCTATGGCCGAAAAACCCGCAAAAGTTTACAGCCTACTGGCCTTGAGCCAATCTATTCGCAACCTGATTTATGAAAAAATTGGGCAGCAACAGTTTTGGCTAAAAGCAGAGATCGCCCAAATTAAGCAAGCGGCTAGTGGACATTGGTACCTTGAATTGGTGCAAGAAAAAGCGGGCATGCGATTAGCTTCTATGCAAGCTGCAGTTTGGTCTTTAGACTATGAGCAAATTCTGCAAAAGCATGGCCCAGAAGTAAATAAAATTCTCGTACAAGGTCAGGAGTTGGTTTTAAAGGTAATGGTAGATTACCATGCTATTTACGGACTTAAACTTATCATTAAAGACCTCGACCTCAGTTTTGTATTGGGGGAATTAGAGCGCAGAAAGCGTGAGACACTCGAAAAGTTAAAACAAGCCGGACTGCTTCAAAAACAAAAAGACTTTAAAGAAAAATTAGTTTGGCAAAAAATCGCAGTCCTTAGCTCTGAAGGTGCTGCTGCCTATCAGGATTTCCTTCAACATCTTAAGGAAAATGAATTTGGTTATCGATTGCAAAGTGACCTGTATCCAGTGCCTGTGCAAGGGGCAGCTGCGGCTGATAAAATCCGAACAGTACTCGAACATTTGCCCCATAAGAATTATGATTTGGTGGTT
>CATMQD010000183.1 GCA_950073045.1 uncultured Flavobacteriales bacterium
GGATGACTAATTCTTAAGAAATGACCATTGCAAAAGACCTGAATGGCATTATCTGGAGCTTGATAGTTTTGATAGTCTTCTTCTACCAGGAGGCCTTTTTGGCGAAGGTCATTTTTGCGGGCCTCAATAAAGGCTACCGTATCCAGCCAAAAGATTCCTTCCACTTGAGCCCTTCCATGCTTTTGATCAATAAATGGGATTTCATCATTTATGATCGCCCCAAGGTGATTGGAGAGCAGAGGCTTTTCACTATTAGCTTGCCAATCGTTTATTTCTCCGGCATTATGGAAGATATGCTCTAAACGTACGGGATGAAA
This sequence comes from uncultured Flavobacteriales bacterium, assembly GCA_950073045.1. GTDB lineage: Bacteria > Bacteroidota > Bacteroidia > Flavobacteriales > Schleiferiaceae > Croceimicrobium. The sequence continues at coordinate 318 of CATMQD010000183.1, forward strand.
AAACTGACTTTGGAGTTTTTGCTCCCAGTCACGATAAAAGGAGGGCGCTTCTGCTAGGTATTGCTCGGCATCAGCCACCCATTTCTGGCGTTTTAAAACTACGGGGTTAGCGAGGCCGGCGGCAATTCGCGAGGAACTGGAATGATGCGCTTGATCAATTACCTTAAAAGCCTGTCCGGCTTCTTCCAGGCGCATACTAAGCATGGTGCCGGCCAAACCTTGACCGATGATATGCACTTCTTTCATGCTGCAAATTTGCGCATAAAAAAAGTCCCCCTAAAATAGGAGGACTTTAGAAATACTGTTATCCGTTTAATATTCCCAGAGCTCGGCTTCGAGGTTTCGGAGATTGTTCTTAATCTGCTCGGCCTCTAAAAGTTGATCTAGGGTAGAGGAACGCTTGTACTCTTCAATCTTTCGATCGTAGACATTGTCCTCTTTAAAGATTACCGAATCAAAGAAACGAAGGTGGAATACCTGATCGTAGGTTAGTCTCGCGCTGTTGTTATGACCATTAAAGGCTACATGGGTAGCTAAGGCATAACGTGCATCGGGGAACCAAACCCAGAATAAATTATAACGGTCACCGGTTTTTGGATTCTCAACCTTTGGGGAAATACCGATGATACGGTTTTTCATTTCTCCTCTTTGCTTGTCAAAATACCAGTCGGACTTAATCTCCCAGAATTTAACATCCTTAGAAGTAATCTTAATGGTATCTACTAAAAGAATGATTGAGGGATCATCGGGATCGCGTAAGGTATCTACCATTTGCACGTATCCGCGCACTTGTTCTGGTGATAAACGAATCTCAAAACGATCGTCGGCAAAAACTTCATAAATAGTGCCTTCATTCAAGATGCCGTCTACAATTACGTCGTAAAGACTTTTTCGATCGGGCACAGCTTGTACTGGGTAGTAAAGATGAAGGTTCTGCTTTTGTCTCAAGTCGATGCGCTCCCAATGGCGGGTAGACCACATCATGTCCGCTTCTCTTAAATAAGGATAAGGGAAAACTTGATTATTGTGGTAATGTTTGGGGTCGTCAGGAATAATCCCGTCGTCATACGGGCTGATAACCTGCGCATCGGTAGTCTTAGGCAAGATGAACAAGCCTATTAAACCGAGACAAAGAACCAATCGTTTCATGATTAAATATTTTTAGTTTACGTCGATAGAAATACTAGCCACACGATCTACCTTCACTCTGGGGTTACCCACAGCTTTAGCTTGAATGTTACGAATGGTAACGGTTTCGCCTGGTCTTAATTTCTGGATTTTCGCTTTTAAGCTAGAAGGCATTTTGTTGCCAGTAACTCTTTCGGGCGGAGACCCAGGAATAGATACTTCAAATTTGGTTACCGTAAGGGGTAAGTCAAACACGAAGTCTTCAAAGCTCGCTTCAACGGTAGCATTCGCTACGGCACTTTTAGATAAAAGACCACCATTTCTCTTGTAAATAGTACCCACTGCAGGTGGAAGTCCCTTAATACGGAAGGTCTTTTTACCTACATTACGAGTAGTAGTTTTTCCTTCAGCATCCGTTTCTTCAACTGATACGGAGATATCGATTTCCTTAGTACCAGAGATGTTGGTTACATCGGCAATATACTCGCCGGGTCTAACTTGCTTAACACCACGACCGGATACACGCACTTTGCTAGGCTCTACTCCAGGAACGCCAATTTCCAATGGGTTATCTACCCCACGGTAAAGCACGTTCATTTTGGAAGGAGAGATCACTACAGAAGGAGGTGCAACGGTAAAGGTTTGCTGTGGAATATTGTACTGCTTCTCCCCATCAGTTTGTTTGATGGTGATGGTACCCCCCCAAGTTCTTTGCCCGACACCAGTAGCTGGAATCTTTAAAAAACCTTGACCGTTTTCTATACGATCTAGTTCAATATTGTTTCCATTAGCATCTTGGATAGTCATTTGAGGATCTTGAGTATCATCATAAGCCGCCAAGAAAACACGCGCTTCATACACATCACCCTGAGTAACATAACTGCTAGGAGCAATTACCATCGCGTCAACTTTATTAAACTTAACCGTACCAGCATCAATGCTTTTAATTAGTAGGTTTAATAGTTCCGCTTCTGAGTTCCTTACACGAGCTTGGATATCGGTTAAGAATGGAAGAATAGCACCCAATGGGTATTCACCGAAGGAAGCCTGTTCCCAGCTTACTTCTTTATCACCTTCCATTTCCTTTTCGGTAGAGAAAACTTTTTCAATATTAGCTTTGATCGCCGGATCATTATCGGCCAATTTGATCATCTCTGCACGAAAAGCTTCGATTTTTTCTTTCAGCTCGGTTGCTTTTTTAGGACCAGCTTCAGCTACTAAGAAGTTAAGTGGCTTAGACTTATTATCCAGTGCCTTAGGAATAGTTTTTTCTGGATCTTCCCAACCACCAGATACACCAACCAAGGTATCCTTCAACTCTTCGATATAGGTGAAAAGTTCGGAAGTTACTTGCTTAACTTTCTGCGACTTTTGATAAGCAGGCTTAGCCGATTCCTTTTTACTAGCTGCATTTCTAAGCGCATCGTAAGAATCTTGGTTCTTAGCATCTACAGTAGAGATGGTAGTTTCTAAGCTCTCATCCAGTTTGGTGAGTGCTTTCAAAATGTCTTTGGAAACATTTAGGGCCAGCATCGCGGTTAACACGAGGTACATCATGTTAATCATTTTCTGACGCGGCGACAGTTTTCCTCCAGCCATGAATTAGTTTTTAGAGATTAAACTCAGTTTATTCTTAGTTATTGCGATTTACGTTCATGGCAGATAGCATTCCACCGTAAACACCGTTCAGTTGGTTCATATTGCTAACCAAGCTGCTTACTTCGGTATTTAAGCGATCAGAATCCTCGATAGAAGAGCTTAATTTCTCCATTAAGGTGTTCTGTGCTTCCATGTGGTTGGCAGAGCTTTCTAATTGAACAGCGTAAAGCGCATTCAAAGATTCCATGTTTTTAGAAGCTAAGCTTAACTGCTCATTGTAAGCGCCAGTAGCTGCAGCTGCTTCACTGGTTTCAGTAAGCTTGTTTGCGGCATCACCGAAACGACGAAGACCACTGCCTAAGCTTTCAATTAATTCACCATCAATTTTGGCCTCTTCTAACATACGGTCTAACTCTTGAGTAGCGGTTAAACCTTGTTGCTGAGAATTATTGTTGTAGCTCTCGTCCTCATCGCTCATACCAGCTAATTCTGGATAAACAAGAGTCCAATCCACCTCTTCACCTGGTTTTTCAAATGCAGAGAAAAAGAAAATTACGGCTTCCGTAGTCAAACCTACCACCAACATGATATCGGCTCCTGGCAAGTGAAGAATTTTAAACATCGCACCGAGGATTACTACCGCGGCACCCCAGCCATAAAGCTTGGCCATGAAATTCTTAAATCGCTTGCTGTTTACATCAATTAACGCCATTGGAAAAAATTAAAATTAAAAACTTGATTAGGGGTTTAAAAGTCGGCAAGATCACGACCCATGAAACTTTGTACAGTACGGAATCCAACGTAGGATTTCGCAGTGTCTGAGTATTCAAAATCGCGGGTACTCACCTGCATGTAGTAGGCGACATCCTTCCAGCTACCACCGCGGATTACTTTGCGGGTTAGGGTGGCGTCGTCTTCTGGGTTAGCATTGTATTCGAAGTTCGGGCTAATGTCAGATACATAGTAGAAACTAGCCGCATCAAATGCCGTATTGGTCCATTCGGCCACATTACCGGCCATATTGTAAAGGTCGTACTCATTAGGAGCGTAAGCGGTTGCTTTTACTGGGTAGAAACCACCATCCGCTACTAGGTTACCACGTAAGGGCTTAAAGTTACCTAAGTAACAACCGGAGCTGTTAAGGGCATAGGGTCCACCCCAAGGATAAGTAGTTAATTCTTGGCCACCGCGAGAAGCATATTCCCATTCTGCTTCCGTAGGTAAGCGGAATTCTTGCTCGGTGAAGTAACCAGACTTTTTCAAGTAGTCATTACGGTACTTAGTTCTCCAGTTACAGAAAGCGCGGGCTTGATTCCAATTGATACCAACTACTGGATAGTCATCAAAGGCTGGGTGCCAGAAGTATTTATCGTGCATTGGATCATTGTAGCTGTAGGTGAAGTCATGAATCCAGCATAAAGTATCTGGATAAATGTTAATCACACCACCTTCAAAGAAAGAGCTACGATCAGAAAACTCCTTGCTGCCTTTAATATAATCACGGTAAGAGAAAGTCTCTCCATCTTGGTCTTTATCGTTATGGTCATACATCACACGGTTAGACTTAGAGGCTGCTTTTTGCTTATTGATCCAAAAATAGGCGTAGTTCAACTGACGAGCATCAATCATACGGCCGCCCATAAATTGCTCTTCTGGGGGAAGGTAAATGCTTTCGATAATTTCGGTGTACTCCGCAGTCGGGTAATCCTGTGTTTTCCACTCTAACATAGGTTCCCAATTGATGCGACGCTGCATGCTATCTGGATAGTTTAAGGATACATACTCATCGAAGAAAGTAGGATCTTCGAGGTTGGCAGCATCAATCATTTCATAGCCTTCCACTAAACCATCCTCTCCTAAACGGAAACGAACAATCGAATCGCGTACCCAACGAATAAACTGACGATACTCGTTATTGGTGATCTCCGTTTGGTCCATCCAAAAAGATGGCACGGAAACTGTTTTAGTAGGGGATATTAAACTGTAGGGTACGTCCTGATCTGAGTTACCCATATTATAAGAGCCTTGTGGAATGTAAACCATACCATAAGGCTGGGCTGGGTACCAGCTAGGACGATCTTGTGCACCGACTAGTTCTCCGTAGTCGTTGCTGCCGCAGCTAATGAGTAGAACGCTGCTTAAGGTTAATAAAATCAGTTTTTTCATGTCCTTTGACGTTGTTTTCCGTTGATCAACAGACCTTAAAATTTAAGGGCTGCTATATTACAAAAATCTTGGGTTCTTATATGCACCTTCTGGTCGAGGTGGAATTTCTATTTTAAAACAGTAATTCGCCATAATCTCATGGCTACCACCTCCATTAGTAGAAAGTGCTGATGTAGCAACATCGTAAGAGTACCCTAGTCTTAAATCCGGAGTAGCTTGCCATCCAATCATGGCAACAACCGCATCCTGTAGCCTGTAGGTAACGCCACCCCAAAACTTATTATTATATACCCCAAGGGCATTTACATCGAAAATAGTAGAACCTGCACTCAATTTCACAAGTACACTAGGTCTTAATTCCCAGTTACTTGCGGGCAATGCGTAATTGTAACCGCCCATTAAATAATAGTGGCGAGCATTACGTAAGAAAGTTGTAGCGCCTGGTAAATTACTAGCAATTTCGGTGGTGCTCTCAATCACACGGGTAGTAGAAATACCACCCCAGATATCTTGAGACTCATAATAAATACCGAAAACCGCATCTACCTGAAAGCCGGTTTCTTTTAAACCTGGAATAATAGGATCTTGATTACCAATCGGGGTATTATAGTCCGCCGGAATCCATGCGGTACCATTAACTTGATTGTTTAAAAAAGTTGCGCCGGCACCAATACCCAAGGTTCCTGTAGAAAGCTGGAACTGGTAACCATACATTAAGCGTGCAGAGATGTTGTTGAAAAATCCGATCTGATCGTTTACGATACTCACCCCGATACCACCGCGAAGGGCTTTAATGGGAACATTAACGTTAATGTTTTGAGTAACGGGTGCCCCTTCGAAACCTACCCACTGACTGCGGTGCAGACCGTTAATGCAGATTGCGCTTCCTGAGCCGGCCACTCCCGGATTGTAATAAATGCGATTAAACATGTACTGACTAAACTGCACATCTTGCTGAGCGGCGCCCAAAAACGGCAATACAAGTACAAGGATGAGGTAAAGTTTCTTCATCAAATCGGGTTAGTATTAATTGTTGACAACACGTTGTTGAAATCCCAAATATAAAGCTTTGAACAAATATGCCTTAAGAGAAGCTTAATTTTTCAAAGCTTTTTGTTGATTAGTATATGAAAAACTACATAGCCTTCTGCATAGCACGCCACCAACGATCGGGGATTTCGTTCTGCATAGATTCCTTGTAATCCTCATAAGAACAGGGGATTAGCTTATGTCGATCGGAGCTAAAACCCCCTATTTCGCGCACCGGAACCTCTATCCACCAACGTCCGCTTAAAGGGCTCTTGTAGAAGATTAATTCGTACTCACCATCGTTAATAAGTACCGTAAAGCGTTGATAATCGTCTTTACTAGCGAATGGATAGTCGCCTTTGCGGAGGTTGAAACCCTCTAAAAAGTACCAAATCATCTGGGCAACCAAGTGTGCCGTCCTTCCTTCTTTGTCGGCTAAAGCATTGCATTCGTAAATTCCAAAGGAGCTCACTTTATCGCTAATGCCACTGTAACGTGCCAAGGCACATGCTTCTTCACCGCTAAAACCATTCGGACTGTGAAAAGTGTTTCCAGGAGCATCGCTTTGGCGAAGAGCCGATAAATCAAAACTTACTATATCCGCATCTCTTAATACGGGTTCGCTTTCGCTGATGCGATTGCGTAAATTACCCAAGCGGTGGATATCAAAATACATGCGTTCCATTAAATCCACTTCCTCCTGATTTACAAAATAGCTCTGATAACCCAGATTACTAAAATTGTAAAGGATATAGGGCTTTTGTAAAATAACGTGACTCAAAAATGAGCGGTGGGAGAGCTTATCTTCCTGCTTACCTAAATCGAATTGAGAATCGATAGCTACCATGTTTACCGTTTGCTCTAAACGATCATAAGCACGGTAATTACCATAGGTAAGGTCTTGGCTGCCTCCAATTATAATGGGGACAATCTGTTGCTT
>CATMQD010000184.1 GCA_950073045.1 uncultured Flavobacteriales bacterium
CCCCATTCCAAACCAATCGTTAAAATGGTACTTCGCAAAAATTGAGAACTGCGGGGCAACTTCCGAAAGCACTCCATTTACATTAGAAGAGTTAGCGATATTATTACTCATATTCATGGTGCCAATACCACCGCCAAACTCATAGTACTTGGTTCGCTTCGATTGTGCTTGTGAGTTATATGCTAAGCCAAGGGCTATAACTAATGCGCCAAATTTTAAGCAGTTCTTCATTTTTTATCTCTTAAGAATACATATTTCCGTTCCTCGGAACGACTAGGGTCATAGTAGTACCCTGCTAAGTTAAAATCTTTTAGTTCTCGCCAATCATTTATCCGATGCTGCACGATGTAATTTGCCATCATACCCCTTGCCTTTTTGGCGAAAAAGGATAAAACCTTGTAAGTCCCTTTCGATTCATCGAGGAATTCTACTTCCAAAATAGGATTGGGAAGGTTTAGCTGATGAATAACCTGGGCATATTCCTTGCTCGCTAAATTCACTAGATTTTCTGTTTCCTCTAAATTGTTTTTGAGGTAATCAGCTAATACTGGCTTCCAATGCTCGTACAAATTCGCTTTCCGCCCAACTGGCAGTGAAGTACCCATTTCGAGGCGGTAAGGTAATATATAGGTGTTGGGCTGCAAGATTCCATAAAGGCCCGATAAAATCCAAATTCGCGAATTAGCAAATTCCATATCCTCCTCGGTCCAGTTTTCGGCCTCCATACCAAGGTAAACATCTCCTTTAAAAGCTAAGGCTGCTTGTCTGCCAGACTTGCTATTATCAATGTCCCATTCTAAATTTCTTTGGCGATTTAACTTGGCCAAATCCTTACTGATTTTTTGAAGCTCCATTAATTTAGGAACGCTAAGCTTGGCAAGCTTATTCCCTATTTTCTTGGATGCCTCTGGAAAAAATGGTGCAATGCCCTCTCCTATTTTTTGATCACTTTCGAAGTTGAGTGTTTTGGCAGGAGATAATAATACTTTCAAGCTATTTCTTTTTTTGATCTACAAATCAGCTAATCACTTACTCATCAAGGCATAAGCTTTAAACAGCAAGGAATTAAACCTTGATTTAGGAATTCTCAAATATAAAAAAGGCGCGATGTGTTAACACCGCGCCTATTAAGCTTTGTTCAATTTTTTGATTAACGCTCTACATGTAGGTTACGTTCGTCAAGCGACCATGAGCGAATATCACTAACACTGTTATTAAGATAACTTACTTCATACAGAGTAGTACGGTCTTCAGACCAAACAAACCACACGCCTTCTTTCTTTCCATCTACATAAGTAGCTTCGATCTTAACCTCACCATTACGATCGAACTCAGTCCATTGGCCATGTGATTTGCCATCTTTAAAAAAGCCCACCTCTTTCACCTGGTCGGTACCATCAAAGTATTTGGTTACTTTAATTTGTTTACCAACTCTTTCGTATGTGGGGCTTTGAGCATTCGCTGTAGCCGCCATCAACAAGCCTATCACTAAAACTCCGATTAACTTTTTCATGACTACAGTTTTTTATAATTACCCTACAAAGATACAAAATAATTTACACTTAGTTAACATTGGCTTAACATTAAGCAAGACAACTAAGCCCTTGCATCTGATATTGAGTGCATTAAATTAAAAAAGCCCGGTAAAACCGGGCTTAACATTTAAATAACATTGGGCGTTTTTAGTCCTCTGCTAAGAAAGGATAGCCATAATGCTCAGGAGTTACTAAGGTTTCCTTAATTAATCGTGGGCTAACCCAACGATAAAGGTTTTGCTTAGAACCCGCCTTATCATTTGTTCCTGAAGAGCGTGCACCACCAAAAGGCTGTTGTCCAACTACTGCTCCAGTTGGTTTATCATTCAAATAGAAGTTACCTGCTGCATTGCGCAAAGCACGTTCTCCTGCCTCTAGGGCGTATCGATCTTGAGAGAACAAGGCGCCCGTTAATGCATAGGGAGAAGTTTCATCCACTAATTTTAAAGTGGCCTCATATTGATCTTCTGGATATACGTAAATAGTAAGTACTGGCCCGAAGAGTTCTTCTTCCATGGTTACATACTTAGGATCTGAAGCTACAATTACCGTAGGCTCTACAAAGTAGCCCTTGCTCTTATCGTAAGAACCCCCTGCAATAATTTCAGCATTAGCATCGGCTTTCGCCTGATCGATGTATTTTGCTAACTTATCAAAGGAGCCTTCGTGAATAACCGCGGTAACAAAGTTTTCGAAATCACGGGGGCTACCCATTTTAAGCTCAGCCATAGTTTTCACCAAGCCTGCTTTTACAGCATCCCATAAGTTAGATGGAATGTAGGCGCGAGAAGCAGCACTACATTTCTGACCTTGGAATTCGAATGCACCACGGATTAAGGCAGTTACCACTTGTTGCACTTTTGCACTGCGATGAACCATTACAAAATCCTTACCACCCGTTTCTCCTACAATGCGAGGATAGGTGCGGTAATTGGTGATATTGTTTCCAATAGTCTTCCAAATATTCTGGAATACGGTAGTAGAACCAGTATAGTGTAAACCAGCAAAATCTTTATGCCCAAATACAATATCCGCAGTTTCCTGAGGATCTGTAGCAATCATATTAATTACTCCAGGAGGCATACCTGCTTCCTCGAAAATCTCCATTACCACATGTGCAGAATACATCTGACTTAAAGATGGCTTCCATACCACGGTATTACCCATCATAGCCATACTACTTGGTAAATTACCAGCAATAGCGGTGAAGTTAAATGGAGTAATCGCAAAAGTAAAACCTTCTAATGGGCGGTAATCCACTCTATTCCACAAGGTAGAATGAGAATGAGTATAAGGCTGCTCTTCATAAATTTCAGTGGCATACTGCACATTAAAACGAAGGAAATCGGCTAACTCACAAGCAGAGTCAATCTCTGCTTGGAAAATTGTTTTAGACTGTTGAATCATGGTCGCCGCATTAATACGGTGACGGTATGGACCAGCTACTAAATCGGCGGCCTTTAGGAAAATAGCGGAGCGATTGGCCCAAGACATGCTTTCCCATGCTTCTTTTGCATTTAAAGCAGCCTCAATGGCCTCGTGAACGTGTTTGGACTCTCCGTAATGGAAAGAGCCAACATCATGCTGATGATCATGTGGTGGCAACACACGCATGGTGTTTCCAGTACGTACTTTCTCACCATTAATAACCATGGGTATATCGATAGACTCTCCCCACATTTTATCGTATGCAGCCTGAACACCCTCTCTTTCGGGGGTTCCTGGGGCGTAGGATTTAATGGGCTCATTTAGAGCCTGGGGAACTTTATAAAAGCCTTTATCCATTTTTGATTTTTTAAGAGGTTAAAAGGAGCTCAAATGTAAGGCTTATGGACCGGCTAAAAAAAGGTCTTGGTCACCTCTAATCAAGCCAATTACTTATAAAAATGGCAGCTCATGACGACCGAGATTTACAACCACGCCAACATTCATTAAGCTAATACCATAACCTAGCTCACCAAAAAATCCGAAGCGATTGTCTATTAAATAACGGGCCCCCACAAATCCGGCTAGCCTTGTTTGTCCTATGTTTAATCCTAATACGTTCGTATTTAGAGGCCACTCTCCTTCTAAAAGTACGCTAGATGCGATGGTATAGCCATAAAACAGGCCTCCATAAACATCAAAGTTCTTAGTAAGCTCAAAGTTGTACGAGCCGCGTATTCCGATAATAATGAGATTATCACGCCAACGGAGATCCCAAATTGCATCGCTATTTTCCGAAGAGGTGTAGCCCGCGTAAATTCCACCAATAATATTTTCGGTAAGGGCATATTCACCCATAATCCCGATCGGCGGTAAAGTAACGGTTCCTGTAGTTTGAGGAACAAAGCCCATAGAGGCCCCAGCGATAATTTCTCCCGATTTAAACTGAGCTGTTAAATTGCTAGTTCCTAAAAAAAGAATGATTAGTACGAAAAGTGATTTTAGATTACGCATATTAATTGGTTGTTGATTAAACAGATTTAGGTTTGTCCTTTGTTTTGCGAGGCATTTGGACAATACGCGGTGACGAATTTGCAAAATTAAAATGTAAACCACTAAGAAACTCCTTGCACCATGCACCAGTATCTATATACCAAGCATTTTCACTTGGCCTAAACATTGGTTTACCTTGATCAATAATATTATGGCCTATCACTTGAATTTTAGCGAGGCGCTTTAGGTTTTTTCGATTCTTCAATACTCCGTGCATATCTGAAATATCAAAAGGATCTAAGGCTGCATCAGAAATACCAGCGTGACTTACAAAAACCTCTTCATTTTCAAAATGCAAGGGCAGCAAGCTGATTTCACGAGCCACAAGCTTAGGACTTAAAGCCCGAGATTCGAATTCTTCGCAAAGTTTTAGAAAGGTCTTATTCCTGGATTGATGACGGTAATTATCCAAAAACCACTGCTCATGGTTTCCTCTAATGAGGATAACCTTACTTGGATGGGCTTCATTTAATTTGATCCAATATTTAAAGGCCCGCGCAGAATGGGGGCCTTTATTAATTAAGTCACCAATAAGAATCAAGGTATCTTCTTCGGGCTTCCAGTGCTCGCGCACCATTGCTCGTAGCGTGTAAAAACATCCATGCACATCGCCGAGGATGAGCAATCCCATTTATTATTGATTATGAGTTCAACATTACTGGCATTACCAGCATCAGAACATCTTCACCTTCTTCAAGTGCATCAGCAGGAAGGATAATGCCCGCACGATTTGGAGCCGACATTTCTAAATGGATATTATCCGAATCTAGATTAGTAAGCATCTCGGTTAAAAAACGAGAGTTGAAACCAATCTCCATATCTTTACCTTGGTAGTTGCAGCTTAAACGCTCATGTGCTTTATTGGAAAAATCCACATCCTCTGCCATCATTTGTAATTCACTGCCCGCCATTTTAAGGCGTACCTGATGCGTAGTTTTATTAGAGAAAATGGCAACCCGCTTAGCAGAGCTTAAAAACTTACTGCGCTCGATTTCCAATACATTGGGATTATCCTTTGGAATTACCGCTTCGTAATTGGGGTACTTGCCATCAATCAAGCGACTGCTTAAAACGATATTATCAAACTCAAAACGAGCATTGGTTTCGTTGTAGTGGATTTTAACATCATCCCCTACACTGGCCAAAGTAGATTTAAGAATATTCAGAGGTTTGCGCGGCATAATAAACTCGGCGGTTTGATCGGCCTTAAGGTCATTTCGACGGTAGCGCACCAATTTATGAGCATCGGTGGCCACAAAGGTGATATTCTCACTGCTAAACTGGAAGAACACTCCCGACATTACCGGACGAAGATCATCATTACCAGCGGCAAATAATGTTTTATTAATAGCTGTAGCCAAGATTTCACTAGAGATAGTAGTAGTACTCACATCTTCCATTTCTGGCAACTGTGGGAACTCATCACCTTCCACAAAAGCTAAACTATATCTTCCATAGTCAGAGGAGATTTCAACGGTCATGCTTCCTTCATCGGTAGTAAATGTAACTGGCTGCTCTGGTAAAGCTTTTAATCCATCTAAAAGAAGACGAGCTGGAACCGCTGCAATGCCATTTTCATCACCTTGCACTTCTAAGCTAGACTTAATAGTCGACTCTAAGTCAGAGGCAGAGATGCTAAGTTGTGATCCCTCCAATTGAAGAAGGAAGTTATCGAGAATGGGTAAAGTATTATTATTGTTAAGCACACCACCCACTATCTGCAATTGCTTTAATAGGGCTCCGCTAGAAACGATGAATTTCATAGATCCGCTTTTGATTGAATTTTAATGCACAAATATAGCCACTTCCCTTCGGCAGAATCACGGCCGTGGAAAAATTTACTATTCCTTTGAATCAAGTCTTAATTCTTCGCTTGATTTTAGAACATTTCTGAGTCCGTAGTACTGAAGTAAAACCATGCGATCGTCGTTTACGAAACCATGTAATCGATCGGGATCAAAAAAGGACTGAGGATCATTATAGTCAATGGTTTCAGGCGCAGCCTTAATTTTATAAGCACTAATTTTCTTCTCCTCTCCGCCTTTAGTTCTGATGGTTAAATAAAAAGCTGGAGTGGATGCTAATAATGAATCGCGACGAGCAAAAATTGGATCGGAGGGAATAATCTCTCCCTCGGCCTTTAAACTAGCGCATGCCGCCAAAAACAACCGCCCTTTTACCTGAGACAAGTCTGGAACCACCTCATTAGTTTCGGCATTCGTAAGGTACATACTATCGGTGGAGAACACCGTAAGTTTGAAGCTTGCTGCTAAGGAATCTGGGTAGATCAACTCCACTTCCTTAATACTACGAGGTTTCATTTGCACTAAATCGCGAGAACGCCAGAGGTAGGACTGCGAAATAAATCTTGTGTTTAAAAAACCATTAAAACCCGGAATGTGAACCGCATAGGGTAAGTCACCATCCGCCAATTTCATGTAGGTTCCCATTTCACTTGGAATAGGTTTGCCTACATAAATCACTTTACTCAACTCGCCATTCTGGAAAATTTCAACCTTTTTACCATAAACCGCTAACTGCTTCTCAACTTCGGGCACCATTCGCTGAGGCAGGAAATTTTTCATCTCCATGCGATATAGTGTTTCCAATAAAATTTCAATCGCATCGCGGCGCACGGCATACTCACCATCTAACTCCCAACCATCAGAAGTTCTCCGAATTGTAGCTCTATTCGGAGTTTTATCGCTAATGATAATCTTATCAATGCTGGCGGTATCCTTTATTGCAAAATCATAATTCTCGGGGCCTTCCAAAGTGCTAGTACCTCCATCTTCCGAAAGGAAATAGCCAGCCACCAAAAGCAAAACCACAAAAACTATTAGGTAGAGTAGATTCTTCTTCATCTTTTAACTTAAGTATTTTTTACGGCGCCAGTAGTAGTTTACAATTGCCAATAATAAGATTGATAGCGTTGGCACCAGTGTATTGACTAATTGCCAATTAGTACGTTGCTTCTTCACCTTATTTAAATCCAATAGTCGAATCTTCAACTCACGAGATCTTATTTCGATAAGGCCGCTATCATCCAACATATAATCAATG
>CATMQD010000185.1 GCA_950073045.1 uncultured Flavobacteriales bacterium
AGGCACGCCCTTAAGTTCGTACTCTGCAAATTTCCAACCTGGCTTATGAGTGTCTCGGTTATCAAACTTCACCCGCACACCTTTTTTACGCAGGCGCTGTTGCAGCTCCTTTACCTTCTCACTAATTTGTTCTAATTGTTCCTCTCCTCTATATATAGGTACGATTACTACTTGATAAGGTGCTAAATTAGGAGGCAATACTAGGCCTTGATCATCGGAATGCGTCATTACTAAGGCACCCATTAAACGAGTAGAAACCCCCCAAGAGGTTGCCCAAACATATTCCTCCTTACCTTCTTTAGAGGCGTATTTTACATCAAATGCTTTTGCGAAGTTTTGTCCTAAAAAGTGACTAGTTCCCGCTTGAAGCGCTTTACCATCTTGCATTAATGCTTCTATACAATAGGTTTCTTCTGCACCAGCAAATCGTTCACTTTCGGTTTTAATACCTTTAATAACGGGGATTGCCATAAAGTCTTCCGCAAACTCAGCATAGATGTCCAACATCATTTCCGCTTCTTCCACCGCTTCTTTACGAGTAGCATGTGCGGTATGACCTTCTTGCCATAAAAACTCTGCGGTTCTTAAGAACAAACGAGTTCGCATTTCCCAGCGCACCACGTTGGCCCATTGATTTATCTTTAAAGGTAAGTCGCGATAACTTTGTACCCATTTACGATAGGTATCCCAAATAATGGTTTCGGAAGTTGGACGTACAATTAGCTCATCTTCCAAACGGGCATCTTCATCAACGATAACTCCATTTCCGTTCGGATCATTTTTTAGCCGGTAGTGAGTAACTACCGCACACTCTTTTGCAAAGCCATCAACGTGGCTAGCTTCTTTAGAAAAAAATGATTTTGGAATAAATAGTGGGAAGTATGCGTTCTCATGACCGGTTTCTTTAAACATCCGATCTAATTCTGCCTGCATTTTCTCCCAAATCGCATAGCCATAAGGCTTTATCACCATCGATCCGCGTACCGCACTATTCTCTGCTAGGTCGGCCCGAACCACCAATTCATTGTACCACTTTGAGTAGTCGTCCGAGCGTTTTGTCAACTTCTGAGCCATTAATTTGTAACTTGGTATAGAGTTTGTATTATTCTATACCGGCAAAGCTAAGTATTTAACGAATCCCTAAAATTGAAATCATGAAAAAGCCAGTAGCCACATTTATAGCAAGTCTCTTTCTTTTGAGTGCTTGCGGCTCCAAATCCACAACTGTTAACAACTACTATGAGGACGGACTATACTCCGATCCGGTTGCTCAACAAGCTAGTACAGCTGCCGGCGATGACTTCAATTTAGAAGACGTTGACCCTGAAAGCAACCAAAGTCAAGATTTGGATTACTATGATCCAAACGACAATTCAGCAAACAATCAAGCAATAGCTGGAAATGGTGGAACCACTGTAATCAACAATTATTACTCTCCCTCATTCTCTAATCCCCAATGGGGAAACAACTGGAACGGCTGGGGATATAACAGCTGGGCCTTCAACAACTTTTATTACGATCCATTTTTCGATCCTTGGTATTGCAGCGCCTGGGGACCTAGCTGGGGCTGGGGAGCAGGCTGGAACTCTCGCTGGGGATGGAATGCCGGTTGGGGATGGAACTCTGGCTGGGGTTGGAATGCTGGCTGGGGCTGGAACTCCGGATGGGGACCTGGCTATGGCTGGAACCGCAGAAATGCCTACTGGGCTGGATACAACCAGGGCTATTGGGCCGGAGCAAACGATGGCTGGTACGGACGCAATCGCATATATACTGGTCCCCGTGGCCGATACGGACGCACCGGATCCTACAATTACAATCCTGGTGGATTAGTAAGTCGCCGAACTGCCTATTCTAGTGGTAGAACTGGAAGAGGAAAAACCAGCGCCGGCCGTGTAAACCGCACCGAAGTTCGTAGTACCCGTTTTAGCAATAGCAATTTAAATCGCCGTGCTGCTACCAATAGTGGTAGAGTTAGCGCCGGAAGAAGCAGCAGTTCTGTTCGCACCACCCGCTACGCCAGCAATGTTGAGCGCAGCAATCGTTATAGCGCCACTAGTCGCAATACTCGCAGCAGCAATGCTACTAGCACTCGCACTTCAAGCCGAAGTTCAGCTACAAGCTCTAGAACTAATAATGGAGTTAGTCAGCGTGCTAATACAAGCAGGGAAAATTCTCAAGGTAGCACAAGAAGCGGTGCAAATCGCAGCAGTTCTTCTTCTAGCAACCGCAGCGGAAGTACTTACCGCAGTCGTACTGAAAGAACGCAAACTTTCCAACAGCGCGGTAGCAGTAATAGCCGCTCTGGTAGCAGTCGCTCTAACAGCAATGCCCGCTCCAACAGCAGCAATCGCTCTAGCGGTAGCAGTGCTCGCGGAAGCTCTAGCCGAAGCAGCAACCGTTCTTACACACCTTCAAGCTCCAGTCGTAGTAGTGGTTCATCCGCCCGTTCTTCTCGCTCTTCATCAAGAAGTTCTGGTGCAAGCCGCTCCTCAGGTTCTTCAAGCAGAAGCTCTGGCGCTAGTCGCTCTTCAAGCTCTTCTAGAAGTAGTGGTAGTAGTCGTTCTTCAGGGTCTAGCCGCTCTTCAAGCTCAAGCAGATCTGGTAGAGGACGTTAATCACAAAACTTAAAACGAAAACAAAATGAAAAAGCTTCTTAGTTTATTACTCCTCTTCGGCGGAAGCCTTGCTTACGCTCAAACCGTAGATGATGTAGAACTCTTTCAAAATAGGAATTTACATGGCTCCCCTCGCTTTACCGCAATGGGGGGCGCCTTTTCCGCCCTCGGAAATAACCCTTCATCTTATACCTTAAACCCTGCCGGTGCCGCGGTTAATCGCCACAGCAACCTTAGTTTCAGCCTAGGCTTTAATGATTATGCAGGAGAATACAACAACTTCTACAATACCAATGGCTCTCAGCGCAACTTTAATGTGCTCTTCGAAAACGTTGGTTTAAACCTAATGCTTAACAAAGATGGAGAAGATCGTTTCTCCTTAGCCTTTAGCACTACTAAGCTGGCCGACTTTAACCGCAATTTCAACATGGATGGCCTCAATAACGAATACACCTTAGGGGAGTATTGGGCCGATCGCTGGCAAAATGAAAATACCGACTTTATTAGCGATGATGCCTTCGCCGCTTGGGACGCCTACCTGCTAGTATCCGATTCCACCGGCGCCATTTTACCAGATGGTTTTGCCTACGGCGACCTAGATAACAATAATCAACTTATAGCGAATAGCACTATGCGCTATACCATGAATCAAGATGGATCTATGAATGAGACCAATATTGTTTTGGCACTCGATAAAGGTCATAAATGGTATTATGGTTTATCTTTTGGTATTCCCACGGTAAACTTCCGTAGAGAAGAGTTTATCACCGAGTATAATCTTCCTAACTCTAATCCTCCTTACAGCGCCAACGAATACACTTACCGTAGATTAAACGACATCTATGGCGCCGGTTTCAACATGAAGTTAGGCTTTATCTACAATCCCATTGATGAAATTCGCATTGCGGCCTCTTACCAAAGTCCTAGTTGGTACACCATCAATCAAAATTATGAGGTAGATGTAACCACTAGCTTTAGCCAAGAACCCGAGCCAGGTGTAGGCACTTTTGTAGAAGGATCTACCCTTGCCACCGGACAATACTCCTATCGATTAAGAACTCCCGCCATTTATCGCGCCGGCCTTGCCAGTGTAATCGGCAAATTTTTAATCCTAAGTGTAGATTACCAATACCAGAGCCAAGACAATCAAAGGCTATACACCAACAATAATAGCTTTGGAATCGATGAAAGCTTCTTACAAACCGAGTACCAGCCCGACATCGATAATATGTACCGTAGCGCCCGACATACCTTGGCGGCCGGCCTAGAAGTAAAACTTAGCAAATTCTTTATCCGTGGTGGCTATCGCCAAGATGAAGCGGTGTACAAGGAAGAGTTTGTAAACAATACCGCCGGCGGACTGCAGGCCTACAGTGGTGGTATCGGCTACAACAGTGGTCCTTGGAGTTTTGATATTAGCTATATCCACTCTGTTCGCGACCGCACTTATGCATTATATCGCGGAGTAGATGCTAACAATGAAGCATTTGAAGTTTTAGATGACCTCGATATGCGGGAAGTCACAACCAATATAGTCGCTGGGATAAGCGTGAAATTTTAAGATAAGGCCGGCCTTTTTAGCGCCGGCCTTTTTATTGCTTAAATTCGGGCCTCTTTTAGAAGCAAACAAACCATCTACTATGCACCGAATGAAGTTACTCGCCCTTAGCCTTTTAATTGGCTTTGGGATCCAAGCTCAGGATACCTTAATTAATAAGGTCGGATTAAGCGGATTAAAATTTAGAGAAATTGGCCCCGCACTTACCTCCGGAAGAATTGCCGATATAGCAGTAAACCCCAATAATTCTAGCGAATATTATGTAGGAGTGGCCAGCGGAGGCCTCTGGAAAACCACCAACCACGGCACTACCTTTAGTCCAATATTCGATTCCCAAAAATCGTATTCCATCGGTTGCGTAAGCATCGACCCTAAAAACACCAATATCGTGTGGGTGGGCTCTGGTGAAAATAATAACCAACGCTCAGTACCCTTTGGAGATGGTCTCTACAAAAGTGAAGACGGCGGTAAATCTTGGAAAAATGTAGGCCTAAAAGCCTCGGAACATATTGGCATGATTGCCATTGACCCCAATAATAGCAACCGGGTTTTTGTAGCAGCGTACGGACCTTTATGGTCAGCTGGCGGCGACCGCGGCATTTACCTTACGGAAGATGGCGGCGAAACTTGGGAGAAAGTACTCCATGTTTCCGAGCATACCGGTTTTAACGAAATTCATTTTGACCCAAATAACCCCAAAGTTCTTTATGCCGCAGCACACCAACGCCGTCGTCATGTTTGGACCTATGTTAGTGGTGGTCCCGAAAGTGGCATCTACAAAAGTGTAGATGGTGGTAAAAACTGGAAGGAATTAAAGAAAGGCCTACCAGGAGAAAAAGGTAGAATAGCCCTTGGCCTAAGCAAGCATAATCCTGATTTGGTGTATGCCATGGTAGAAGGACATGGGTTTTACCGTAGTGATGACCGTGGGGCTTCCTTCCGTAAACTGGATGACTATAATACCAGCGGTAACTATTATGTGGAACTCGTGGTTGACCCACAAGATGCGAATACCGTTTATTCCATGGACACCTATATGCACGTGAGCCGTGATGGTGGAAATTCTTGGAATCGCGTACCCGAAGCCAATAAACACGTGGATAATCATTGTTTATGGATTAATCCCATGGACCCCAATAATATGATTGCCGGCTGCGATGGTGGCCTATATGAAACATGGGATGGCGCCGCAAACTGGCATTTCAAACCCAATTTACCGGTAACCCAGTTCTATCGCGTGGCAGTAGATAATGCCGAACCTTTCTACAATGTATATGGTGGAACCCAAGATAACTTTAGCCTTGGTGGTCCATCGCAAACTATAAACTCGCGCGGAATAGTAAACTCCGATTGGTTTGTAACCAATACTGGCGATGGATTCGAATCGCAAGTAGATCCCAAAAACCCAAATATCGTTTATGCCCAAGCCCAATACGGCTGGCTAGTGCGCTACGATAAAGTGAGCGGCGAAAGTGTAGGCATTAAACCCACCCCAGCCAAGGATGAAAAGGCCTATCGCTGGAACTGGGATGCCCCATTATTAATTTCGCCGCATAACCACAAACGACTCTACTTTGCAGCCAATAAAGTTTTCCGCAGCGATGACCGCGGCAATAACTGGAAAGTTATTTCTCCAGATTTAAGTCAGCAGATTAACCGCCACGACTTAAAAGTGATGGGTAAAGTGCAATCGGTTGATGCCATTGCCTACGACAAATCCACTTCCATATATGGTAATATCGTGGCCCTCGATGAATCGCCTTTAAAGGAAGGCCTGCTTTATATTGGAACCGATGATGGACTAATTCAGGTGAGCGAAGATGGCGGTGCCAATTGGCGCAAGGTTAGTGAATTCCCAGGCGTTCCCGCGAACACTTATGTTAACCAAGTTTTGGCCGACCTCTATGATGAGAACACGGTTTATGCCCTATTCAACAACCATAAGAATGGCGACTTTAAACCGTATGTATTAAAAAGTACGGATAAGGGTAAAACCTGGACCAATATGACGGGCGACTTACCCGAGCGAGGTTCCGTATTTGCTATGCGTCAAGACCATGTAAACAAAGACTTATTCTTCATTGGCACCGAGTTTGGCGTGCACACAACTATGAATGGTGGTAAGAAATGGCGCAAGCTGGGTGCTGGCTTACCAACCATTGCCGTGCGCGATTTAGAAATTCAGCGCCGTGAGAACGATTTAGTACTCGCCACTTTTGGTCGCGGCTTTTACGTTTTAGACGATTACACCCCGCTGCGTGAGCTTAAAGAGGAAGATTTACAAAATGAAGCCCACCTCTTCCCTATTAAAGATGCTCGGATTTTCTTCCAAGCTTCTCCCCTAGGCTATGGACGCAATGGATTTATGGGCGCCAGCTATTACAATGCTCCCAATGCTAAAAACGAAGCTTGCTTTAGTTTATACATTAAAGATCTTCCCAAAGGACTAAAAGGAAAAAGAAAGGAAGTAGAAGCTAAAGCTAAGAAAGAAGGTAAGGATATCGTGTACCCTAGTTTAGAACGTTTACGGGCCGAGGATGAAGAAGAATCCACCTATTTACTTTTCATTATTCACGATGATGAGGATAATGAGATCCGCCGATTTACGGCTAGTCCATCCAAAGGCATTAACCGCTACTACTGGGATGGCCGATTAGGGAACCGCAGTTATGCCGGAACTCGTGGCGAGCCCTTAACCTCCGCCTCAGCGGCTAATTTTGCGCCTCCCGGAAACTACCAAGTGGAAGTGTTTATCTCCGAAAATGGAACCTTACGCCCCCTTAATGTTAAAAGAAGCTTCAAGCTAGATTGGTTAAACAATAATACCTTCCGCGCCGAAAGTCATGAGAAATTGGTGGCCTTCCAAGATAGCCTAGAAGACATCCGTAGAGTGATGG
>CATMQD010000186.1 GCA_950073045.1 uncultured Flavobacteriales bacterium
GGTTTCGGGAGATAGGGAATGATTATAAGATAATCTTAGCTTTTCTTCCAAGCCTAGTCTATGGGTCGATTTGCGGCTCCTTATCAATCTCTTTCATCTCTTGAAAATGGCCCTTAAATAAACCAAATCAATCCTTTATTGTTTGAATATCTATTCAGGCTAAAGGAAATGTTAAATCTCATTTCCTATATTTACCCACCCTAAATTTTTTACTCTATGAAGAAAATGCTACTTCTAGGTCTGATTTTTTGCGCCCAAGTGATCTTGGCACAAAATACCACAGGCCTAAAACCGATTTTGTTCCTTAATGAAACAGTTGGAGTTAATGCAGAGGACAACGGACGAATCAGTGAGTTTAGCAACCATCGTTACGTAATTGTTCAACATCCCGAACTGAAGATCCAAGCGGACTTTTACGGTTTTCAAACTTTAGATTACATTCCTAAAAATGCTGCTTTTGCAAGGGTGGCTTCCGATAATTATGAAAATTCCAAGCGCGCCATCGAAAATGCCGGTGGTCGGGTTTTAAATCCACGTGATGCATGGCGTATTTCTCGCCCCTTGCACACTGGCAATTACAATGAGTGGGCTTGGGCAGCCGATGGACAGAGTTTGATTCTATGGCTCCAATACTACAAAGGCATCTCTCACCTTCAGGTTTTACAATACTTACAAGCTGAAGGCATTGAAATTCGTGAAGAACGTGAAAGTGATCGACGTTTCGAAATTGTTTTCGATCCAGAAAAATTAGATCAGTTATTAGCTTTTGGTGCTATTCAGTATATCGAAGAGCGTTTTGCTCCCGGTGAACCAGAGAATTACACTGCCGCAACTAATCACCGTGTAAACTACTTACAGCAAGGTCCCTTTAATGGAGGTTTAAATTATGATGGCACCGGAATTATGGTGGCGCATAATGATGCTGGCGGTATTACCGAGCATATCGATTTTAAAGGACGTTTTAGTCAGAATGCTGGTAATGCTGGCTCCGACCACGGTGATCATACCGCTGGTACCATTAGTGCTGCGGGTAATGCCAATCCACGTGGTAGAGGTATGGCTCCAGGGGCCGATATGTTTTACCGCGAATATCCTGCGAATCTTAATGATGCAGATAATGTTTATACCAGCATTAATGCGCGATTAACCTCAAACTCCTTTTCCAATGGTTGTAATAATGGCTATAGCACTTGGTCTCAACAATTGGATAAGGATGCTTACGACAACCCTTTAATGCTGCATGTTTTCTCTGCTGGTAATAATGGTAGCTCATCTTGTGCGGTGGACTATGGTGCCGGATTAGGTTGGGGAAATATTACTGGAGGACATAAACAAGCGAAAAACGTAGTTACCGTTGGAAATGTAACTACCACCGATGGCTTAGCGCCTTCCAGTAGTCGTGGTCCAGCTAGCGATGGTCGAATTAAACCTGATATCTGCGCAGTTGGAACTCAGGTATTTTCTACCACCGATGCGAATGGTCCTAATTCCTACAACAGTAAAACGGGGACTTCTATGTCTTGCCCGGGAGTTACCGGAACCCTTGCGGTATTAATGCAAGCTTATAAAGATTTAAACAACGGATCAGAAGCACATGGAGCACTCTTGAAAGGTACCTTAATGAATACCGCTGAAGACTTAGGAAATGTGGGTCCAGATTACCGTTTTGGCTATGGCCGGATTAATGCCCGCAGAGCTTATGAAGTTCTAGAAAACAACTGGTTTGCAGAAGACAGTGTTGGCACTGGCGATTCTGCTACTTTCAGCTTTAACATTCCATCGAATACCGCCCAGGCCCGTTTCTTAGTTATTTGGCCCGACCGCGAAGCATCTCCTTCTGCAGCTCGCGATTTGGTAAACGACTTGGATATGAAAGTTGTGTATGGTGGAAACACCTTCCAACCTTGGGTTTTAGATCCTAGTCCAAATGTTAGTGCCCTAAATAGTTTAGCGTTACGTGCGCGTGATTCCCTCAATAATATCGAGCAAGTAACCCTCGATAATCCTGCTGCAGGAACTGCTAGCATTACTGTTAAAGGTGAGAATGTACCTGTAGGTGGCGATCAAAGATTTTTTGTAATTGCTTATTATGAAAGCAATGATTTGCAAGTTACTTACCCCGTAGCTGGAATCGGATTACCAACAGGTGCTTCAGAAATCATCCGTTTCGATGCTCCTCAAAGCACTCCTCATACAGCTGAATATTCTCTAGATGGCGGTGCTACTTGGTTCACTATTAATACGACTTCAAATGCTCGTCAGATTAGCTGGGTAATTCCCAATGTTGCTAATGACGAAGTATATGTGCGTGTGCGCTCGGCTTTTGATACGGTTGTTGTAGGTCCAATGACCATTGTGCAAGTTCCTGGCCCCATTAACGTTGTAGCCGCTAGAGCGGATAGTGTGCACCTAGATTGGAATGATATTACTGGTGCGAGTGGATATGTGGTTTACAAACTGGGTGCTAAGTATATGGACTCCATCACCTATGTGACCAATTCCGAGGCTTGGTTAGCTCATAATCCTTTGGTTGAAAATTGGTTTGCAGTGGCTTCGGTAGTTAATGATACTAGCGTAGGTTTCCGCTCTAATGGTATTAGAAAAAGTCCTGGAGTATTTAACTGTGCTATTCCAAGCGATTTAAAATTAGAAGCTGTATTAGCACCAGGCCAGGCGGAGCTTTCTGGTTGTGTGGTAGGTTCTGAAAGCGATTTACCAGTTTTCCTTATTCGCAATAATGGTACTACTCCATTTAGCACTTTCGATGTTAGCTTCCGCAGAAAAGGAACCACGGCAATTTTCACCGAAACAGTAAATGCCACTGTTAACCCTGGTGATACCATGATTTATTACTTCCAGAATAATCGAGTGAATTTGCTTAATAATGTGAATCTCAACTATGAGTTTTGGATTGATGCCAATAACGATGGTAATGCCTTTAACGATACGATTGAAAACAATTTCCGCAGAGTAGGCGCCAATAGCACGGTAGTAACCCTACCCTATTCTCATGATTTTGAGAGCTTCACTACCTGTTCGGATAATACCAACTGTGAAGCTACCAACTGTACTTTAAGAGATGGTTGGTATAATTATCAAAACCAAATTGGTGATTTTGTTGACTTCCGTACTTGGAGTGGCCCAACTGCAAGCTCGGGCACTGGTCCAAATCGCGATAATAATCCAGGAAACTCTATCGGTAAATACATCTACACTGAAGCTTCTAATGATTGCGATAGTGCCGATGCGATGGTTATTACTCCATGTATTGATTTAAGCGGTAGCTACCGTCCGCATGCCACAATTTATTACCACATGTTAGGTGCAGACCACATGGGTCGCTTAAGTGTAGATGTTTATGATGGTCGTCGTTGGCACTTAAACGTAGCTCCAGAAATTATTGGAGATCAAGGTTCCAGCTGGCAACCATTAACCGCAGATCTTAGTGCCTTTGCAGGTAAAACTATTACCATTCGTTACCGCGCAAAAACTGGCGGTGGCTTCCGCAGTGATATTGCTCTAGATGATTTCTCGGTAAGTGATAGCTCTGGAATTGGAGTTTCGGAACAAAATTGGGCTCAAGGATTCCGTCTGTTCCCAAATCCAAGCAATGGCGTATTTACTCTTTCGGCAGAAGAAGAACATGCTCAGGACTTAGATTTACGCATCACCGACCTAAGTGGGGCACTTATTTGGGAATCACACTTTGATGCTGAAAGTGGTTCAGAAATGAGTATCGATCTTTCAGATCACGCTCCAGGAGTTTATATCCTACAGTTAAGCAATGAAGCTTATAGCAGTACTATTCGTATGATTAAGAAATAGTAAGCAACTTGATAAAAAAAGGAAGCCCCGATTAATCGGGGCTTTTTTTGTGGCTTTTACTTTAAAGGTAAACCGAGCATCGAAATCCGCGGTTTGATAAAACAACTCTTGGTTTTAAAGTCCAGTCTCGATATCTAAATCGAGGGTTGCATTGCTAAAGATCAGGGATCCCTGCTCATCAACATCCAACAGAATCGCTTGGTCTTTATGTACTTCTCCGGCTAAGATTCGTTTAGAGAGCTCATTTAAAACCCGTTTCTGAATTACCCGTTTCACGGGTCGCCCGCCAAATTGTGGATCATATCCAACTTCAGCCAAATAATTCATTGCGGCATCTGTCGCTTCCAGCGTAATCTGTTGATCTTCTAATTGGGCTTTAACCCGATTGAGTTGTAAACGCACAATCTGGCTAAGGTCTCCTTTCTCCAAAGGCAGGAACATAATTGTTTCATCAATTCGATTTAGGAATTCAGGACGTACCGTTTGCCTCAAAAGCTGCATCAGTTCCTCGCGGGTTTGCTCGTAAACTTCATACTTGCTTTCTTCCTTTAAATCTGCAAATCGCTCCATTATTAGGTTAGACCCCATGTTGGATGTCATAATTACTATGGTATTCCTAAAGTTGGCTACTCGACCTTTATTATCGGTAAGGCGTCCTTCATCAAGAACTTGCAATAGGATATTGAAAACATCGGGATGGGCCTTTTCGATTTCATCCAATAAGACCACTGAATATGGTTTGCGGCGTACGGCCTCGGTAAGTTGTCCGCCTTCATCATAACCCACATATCCGGGAGGGGCTCCAATTAAGCGACTCACAGAATGCCTTTCTTGATATTCGCTCATATCAATGCGGGTCATCGCATTATCATCATCGAAGAGAAATTCAGCTAGAGCTTTGGCCAATTCTGTTTTTCCCACCCCAGTGGTACCGAAGAAAATAAAGCTTCCAATCGGTCGGTTTTGATCTTGTAGTCCAGCCCTACTGCGACGTACCGCATCTGAAACAGCAATAATCGCTTCTTCTTGACCTACTACCCTTTTATGCAGCTCTTCTTCTAAACGCAACAATTTGGCGCGTTCAGATTCTAACATTTTGCTCACCGGGATCCCTGTCCAACGGCTTACCACATCAGCAATATCCTCGGAATCTACTTCCTCTTTAATGAGCGCATTACTGTTTTGTAAATCAGCCGCCTCCTGTTCATGTTTTTTAAGCCTTGCTTCCGCTTCTTGCAATTTACCGTAGCGGATTTCCGCCACTTTGCCATATTCTCCTGCCCTTTCCGCTTGCTCGGCACTTAACTTTAGCTGTTCAATTTCTTCCTTCGCTTCTTGAATGCCCTCAACTATCGATTTCTCAGAATCCCATTTAGCATTGAGGCCATTACGTTCTTCATTTAAGGCCGAAAGGTCTTCTTTAATTTGGGCTTGCTTCGCTCGATCCCCTTCCCGCTTAATGGCCTCCAGCTCAATTTCTAGCTGCATAATCTTGCGGTCGAGGATGTCTATTTCCTCTGGCTTGGAGTTAATCTCCATACGCAACTTCGAGGCCGCCTCATCTATAAGGTCAATGGCCTTGTCAGGCAGAAAGCGATCCGAGATATAACGTTGGGATAGCTCTACCGAAGCAATAATCGCCTCGTCTTTAATGCGCACCTTATGATGCGTTTCATAGCGTTCCTTTATTCCGCGTAAAATAGAAATTGCGGATTCTGTATCTGGCTCAGTCACTACAACCTTCTGGAAACGTCGTTCGAGGGCTTTGTCTTTTTCAAAGTATTTCTGATACTCATTAAGGGTAGTGGCCCCAATGGCTCGTAGCTCGCCTCGCGCCAAGGCAGGTTTTAAAATATTGGCAGCGTCCATCGCTCCTTCGCCACCGCCAGCACCAACAAGCGTATGGATCTCATCAATAAAAAGAACCAGGTGACCATCGCTCTCGGTTACTTCTTTAACCACTGCTTTTAGTCGTTCTTCAAACTCGCCTTTATACTTGGCTCCAGCTAAAAGCGCCCCCATATCTAGGCTGTAGATCTTTTTGTCTTTCAGATTTTCTGGAACATCCCCTTTAATTATTCGGTGGGCCATACCTTCAGCAATCGCAGTTTTACCCACACCAGGCTCGCCAATCAAAACCGGGTTGTTTTTAGTTCGGCGCGAGAGGATTTGTAGAACTCTCCGAATCTCCTCATCACGACCAATTACCGGATCGAGTTTTCCAGCCTCAGCTAATTGATTGAGGTTCTTGGCGTATTTATCCAAGGCATTGTATTGTTCTTCAGAGGATGCAGAATTGGCTTGACTCCCTTTTCGAAGGTCTTTGAGGGCCAGTTCCCAGGCGTCCTTCGTCATGCCACTATCCTTCATCATTCGGGCCGTGGCATCATTTCCATCCATAATCCCCAAAATGAGATGCTCTAAAGCCACGTAATCATCCTTCATGGCCTTGGCCTTATTAAAGGCTTTAAGCAGGGCTTGATTGGCGCTTTGATCAAGATAGTGTTGCGCACCTTCTACCTTGGGATAGGACTTTATAATTGCCTCGAGGGCCGAATAAAAGTTCTCAGGGGTCACGCTCATTTTCTTAAGAAAGAAATCGAGAATATTGGGATCGGCCTCTTTTATCCCTTGCAGGAGATGACCACTTTGTATTGCTTGATGTTGGCGTTCCATGGCCAGTGCTTGGGCACTCTGCACCGCCTGCTGTGATTTTATAGTTAGTTTACTCAGGTCCATCTTTTCCTTTTTCCTTCAAATTAGCAATTTAAGCGCCATAGCTAAATTACAGGCTTAAAACTGACGAGCTGGCGTTTTAGAACAATGAAAAGTGACTCTAAGTCACTATTTTTTAAGGCATTATGACACATAGACGGTATGAAGACCGCATAAAAGAATACTCTTGGTCTTTAGAACTCTGGAGTCTCGGTATTCCTTCTGTTTTAAAAATGCTTTAAGTCCTTTATACGGAGCTTAGCCACTTCGGCTCTTTGCAGAAACTATTAAGCCCATAAAAAAGAAGCCGTCTCAATACTGAGGCGGTTTTTTTTGCATTTAAGTATCTGATTTATTGTGATTTAGCTACTTATTAATTATCTTTAAGCATTGATAATCAGCAAGATGGATTATAGGTTTAAAGATTACAACCAACAGCAAAATTGGTTATTCCCACCCTCTATTGAAGACTTTATTGCGAGCGATCATCCCGTTCGTGTAGTCAATGGAGTTAT
>CATMQD010000187.1 GCA_950073045.1 uncultured Flavobacteriales bacterium
GATTAGAGCCCGAACTAGCACATTCTGCCTGTAGTGCCGCTTTTTTAAGATTTCCAAAAACCCAGTTCGATCTTATTAGAGTAGGTATTTTGCAATATGGTTTTTGGCCCAATATGGAAACCTTTATTTCAACCGAAGGCCTTAATGGCGATGGCTCCGATCCCTTGCAACGCGCCATCAGCTGGAAGAGCCAAGTAATGAATGTTAAGAAGGTTCCTAAGGGGGAATATGTAAGTTATGGAACTTCCTTTCTCGCCACCCAAGAGCTAAAAGTGGCCACGGTTCCAGTTGGCTATTCCCATGGATTTAGCCGTAACCTTAGTAACTCTGGTCGGGCCTTGGTGCGCGGTGTGCGAGTGGCCGTTATTGGGGTAGTAAACATGAATGTGATGATCTTAGATGTAAGCAACCTTGATAATGTTGAAATTGGTGATGAAGTAGTACTTATCGGTAAACAAGGCGATCAAGAAATTAGCGTAAGCTCCTTTAGCGAGTATAGCGACCAAATGAATTATGAACTTTTAACCCGTTTACCTCTTGATATTCCGAGGTATGTAAAAGAATAAATTATGGCCTATTTGACATTTAACAGAACGATGCTGAAGCATAATTACCAGCAACTTAAAAAGCTCTTTGATGAGCATAATATTGACTGGGCAATTGTTACAAAACTCCTTTGCGGACAAGTAGAGCTGGTTAAAGAAGTGGTGGAATTGGGAATCGATGAAATTTGCGATGCCCGCATTAGCAACCTTAAGGTAATTAAGGAACTCGCTGGTGATAAAGTGCAAACCGTTTACATAAAGCCACCGGCAAATGAGAATATAGAGGACCTTGTAAAATATGCCGACGCCAGTTTCAATACCGAGTTTGAAACTATTAGGGCCATAAGCGAAGAAGCGGGTCGACAAGGCAAAACCCATAAAATCATTATTATGATTGAATTGGGTGATTTACGCGAAGGGGTGATGGGAGAGGAACTCATGGATTTTTATGGCTCCATCTTTAAACTCCCCAATATTCAGGTTACTGGTATTGGCGCTAATTTAAACTGCTTACATGGCGTAATGCCAAGTGCCGATAAACTCATCCAGCTTTCGCTATATGAGCAATTAATAGAAGCCAAGTTTGGCCGGCATATACCTTGGGTAACCGGAGGAACATCGGTGGTAATTCCACTCTTACAAACCCGGCAACTCCCAAAAGGAATCAATCATTTTAGGGTAGGAGAAACTCTGTTTTTTGGAACGGATATCGTTAACCATGGTCCCATGGAAGGCATGGAGCAAGATGTAATTACGCTCTATGCTCAAATTATTGAAATTAGCGAAAAGCCAATGATGCCGATTGGCGAACTCGAGGCAAACCCGCAAGGCGAGACCTTTGAGGTTGATGAAAGCCTCTATGGTAAAACGACGCACCGCGCTATTTTAGACGTAGGCTCCCTGGATATTTCAAGCGATTATTTGATTCCGTTTAAAGATCAAAATATCGAGTTTGTAGGCTCTAGTAGCGATATGTTGGTGATTGACATCCACGATAATGAAAGAGGCTATAAACTAGGTGATTTTATGCCTTTCCATTTAAAATATATGGGAGCGCTTACCCTGTTTAATTCCGACTACATCGAAAAGCGGATTATTGAATAGCTTTTAAAATTCATTTTCCTTTAAGCCGGTCTCCCTATCCTGTTGATCGGTTTTTACAACTATCATCTTGCCAAGCATTATTAAGCTAAGCGAGAGCCTAAGCTACCATGCCTGAATTTCATACTTTCAGGCCCCATGAAGATTTGGTATTCCATTTTAAGCCTGTGCATCCTTATCTGCGCTTGGGCTTGTAAGCCCGAGCCCGCGGAAACAGATGTACGTTCACCTGAGGAAATTAGTCTGGTTCCCAAGCCTCAAAACCTAAAACTTAAGGAGGATAAACCATTTATCTGGACGGCAAAAACTAACATTTACTTTTCAGAGGACTTAAAGCAAGAAGCGGCCTATTTGCAAGACTTGTTTCAATCGGGCCTAGGCTCAAAAAATGAAGCAGAAACTCTATCAGCCGAAAGGCAAAAAGATAGAGGAGTAGTATTAAAACTTGGATATATAAGCGAGAACCCTGAAGCCTACCAGCTCTCAATAAATAGCCAGCGGATTTTGATAGAGGGTGCTAGTCCCGCAGGAGTAATGCGCGCTATTCAAAGCCTTCGTCTGCTATTAATACCCGAGTTTTTCGAAAAAAATAAGCGAGAGCGATGGGCTATTCCTAGCCTTGAAATTACCGATTACCCGGCCTTCAAACACCGAGGTATGCTCCTAGATGTTTGTCGTCATTTTTTTGATGAAGAAACCGTAAAAAAATACATCGATTTACTGGCGCTCTATAAAATGAATGTCTTGCATTTACACTTAACTGAAGACCAAGGCTGGCGGATTGAAAGCGAAAATTGGCCAAAACTTAATAGCATTTCCTCTTGGCGCACTGAGGAAGACGGCTCGCGATATGGGGGCTATTATACCAAAGATCAACTAAAGCAATTAGTAGCCTATGCGGCAGAAAGGCATATTCGCATTATTCCAGAAATCGAATTACCAGGTCACTCTCAAGCGGCCTTAGCGGCCTATCCGCAATTTTCTTGCTTAGGCGCTAAAGCGGATATAGAAGTGGTAAACGATTGGGGGGTTTTTAAAGAAATTTACTGCGCCGGCAATGATTCTACTTTTTTGTTTCTGCAATCCATTCTCGAGGAGGTAATGGAAATTTTTCCGAGTGAATACATCCATATTGGCGGCGATGAAGCACCAAAATTTCGTTGGGAGAACTGTGCTAAATGTCAGCACCGAATGCAAAAGGAAGGACTCCATGATGAACGCGAACTACAATCTTATTTTATACAGCGAATTGAGAAATTCCTCAATAAAAATGGCCGCAAACTAATTGGCTGGGATGAGATTTTAGAAGGTGGCCTATCAGCCAATGCCACCTTGCAAAGTTGGCGCGGAATAGAAGGAGGAATAGCCGCCGCTCGTTCTGGCCATTATGCGATAATGTCGCCTACTAGCCATTGTTACCTCGACTATGGTTTAGAGCGAATAGACCTGCAAAAGATCTATAATTTCGATCCAATTCCGGAGGAATTAAGCCCAGAGGAAAGAGCTTATATTTTAGGTGCCGAATGCAATATGTGGACAGAGCACGTACCGAATGCCGAAAACCTCGATTATAAAGTAAATCCGCGCATGCAAGGCATAGCAGAGGTTTTATGGACTTATCCTCAGCAAAGAGATTTCCCCGAGTTTTTCAATCGTATGCAAGGTCAGTATCCCATTTTGGAAGCCTTGGATGTTAATTATGGTCCAGAGGCCTTAGGAGCTAGCATTTATGCAGAAGTTTATCCAGATAGCAACAAGGTGTTTATTGGCGCCAAACGCAGTTTAGAGCTTTTAAATCTAGAAGTTCTCTGGAATGGAGCTAAAGGTCCTTGGGGTTTCGATTTGTTGGAAAGCGGTACCCTTCAGGCGCAAGCCTATAAAAATGGAAAAGCTTATGGCGATTCTATAAAACAGAAATTCGCTTTTCATAAGGCCTTGGCTCGAGAAACTAAGTATAAGTCCAAATTCGAAAAATGGTATTCGGCAGGTGGCGAACTAGCCTTAGTAAACGGCACCTTAGGCTCTATAAATTTTCGAGATGGTCAATGGCAGGGCTTTTCGGGTAAAGATGTGGAGCTGCAAATCGACCTCGGCTCTTTACAAGATATCCAATCGGTAAGCTCCAATTTTTACCATTATAACAATGCCTGGATTTTTCGTCCCGAACTATATGAAGTAGCCTATTCGGCAGATGGCAAACAATGGCAACTACTGGGTAGCGCCAAACCACAGTTAAAGGCGGAAGAACGCGGACAGCATTTGGTTTCGCTTAAAGTTAGTGCTCTAACCAAGGCACGATATATTAAAATTCGAGCAAAGAGCATTTTAAAAGTTCCCGATTGGCATGAAGCGGCCGGCTCGGAAGCATGGGTATTTATAGATGAAGTAATAGTTGAATAATGGAATTTGAAGCCTGTATCGAATCTTTAGAAGGGGCACTTTTAGCCGAGCGCTATGGTGCTGATCGCGTAGAGTTATGTTCGGCCCTAAACGAAGGTGGTTTAACACCAAGTAATGGTTTGCTAAAGCAGATAAAAGAAAATAGTAATCTGCCAGTTTTTGCCATGATTCGCCCAATCGCGGGCGGCTTTATTTACACAGATGAGGTGGTTGATTTAATGTGCATGGAAATTGCCGAAATGGCCAAGGGCGGTGCTGATGGAGTGGTATTTGGCGTTTTGGATCAACAGTCTAATTTAGACCTTAAAGCCAACGCACGTCTCATTAATGAAGCTTTAAAACACCACATGACACCAATTTGTCACCGTGCTTTTGATTTTACTCCTGAGCCATTTACTGCTTTGGATAAAATCATTGATTTGGGATTTAAGAGATTGCTTACTTCTGGGCAAAAGCCAAAG
This sequence comes from uncultured Flavobacteriales bacterium, assembly GCA_950073045.1. Lineage (GTDB taxonomy): Bacteria > Bacteroidota > Bacteroidia > Flavobacteriales > Schleiferiaceae > Croceimicrobium. The sequence goes on from CATMQD010000187.1 coordinate 4,508, forward strand.
GCCATTGAAGGTTTAGATTTAATTAAAGCGCTGCATCAAAAAGCGGCTGGCCGAATCGAAATTATGGCTGGCTCCGGCGTTTCACAAGCCTCAATGGAAGATTTTTCAAAGAGTGGAATTGATGCCGTTCATTTTACCGTAGGTGCCTTCGAAGAGAATGTTCCATTAGGCATGGGTGCCCGCCTAATTTCTAACGAGCAGAAGGTAAAAGCGATTATGCAGTATAAGCAAGCCTAAGCACTCATGAAGACCTATCTCTCGCTTCTGATCAGCCTTTTCTTTTTTTCCGCTCATGGGCAGATGAATTCTCAGCTAATGGATGCCCAATGGGAGTTTAAAATGGAGGGAAATAGCCTTTGGCATTCGGCGCAGGTACCGGGTACTATTCATCAAGATTTAATGCGCACGGGGCAGATTGAGAATATTTACTACGCTAAAAACGAGGAACAATATCAATGGATTGAAAGCAAAAACTGGAGCTATCGCTGTGAATTTAGCTTAGAGGATAGTCAAGATTATGACCTCATTTTTGAGGGTTTAGACACTTATGCTCAAGTGTTTATTGATGATTCTTTATTCGGTACCTGTGATAATATGTTTCGTCTTTGGCGATTCGATCTTTCTAATCTATCCAGTGGGCTTCACCAACTGCGGATTGAGTTTAAATCACCCTATCAATTTCTGAAGGAAAAGGTGCAAGCTTACCCTGTTTCCCTGCCTTCAGGTTCCGAGACCGGAGATTTAAAAGTGAGTCCCTTCAGCCGAAAGGCAGCTTACCATTTTGGTTGGGATTGGGCTCCACGAATAGTTACCAGTGGAATTTTTAGGCCCCTGTATTTGGAGCCACATAACCCTAAGATTGAACAAGTGGAAGTTTCGGTTTTGGCTCGGCGTGATTCCACCGTATTTGCCGAATTTAATTACGAAATAAGCCACTGGGAGCCAGGCTTAAAATTACTTTTTCAAGGTCAAGAATTTGATTTAGATCAGACTCAGTTTAGGCCGATTTGGAAGAAATTTTTAAAAGCCAAACTATGGTGGCCTAATGGTTATGGAAACCCGCATTTGTATTACGATACCCTTCGGCTCTATAAGGAGGGAAAGCTCATTCAGGAGTTTCCTTTTCGCTATGGATTGAGAACCGTGGAATTGGTGAATGAACCGGATAGTCTAGGAACATCCTTCTATTTTAAAATTAATGGAAAGCCCTTATTTGCTAAAGGCGCGAATTATGTTCCACAGGACATGTTATTACCGCGCGTTAGCAACCAGCAATATCGCAGCTTAATGCAAAAAGTGGCCAATGCCAATATGAATATGCTCCGGGTTTGGGGTGGGGGAGTTTATGAGCGGGACCTTTTCTACCAACTCTGTGATAGCTTGGGAATAATGCTTTGGCAGGATTTTATGTTCGCAGGAACCATGTATCCCGCCGATCAAAAGGACTTTTTAGAAAATGTGGCCTTGGAAGTAGAAGATAATGTGAAGCGTTTGAGGCATCACCCCTCGATTGTAATCTGGTGCGGAAATAATGAAATTGAGGTGGCCTGGAAAAACTGGGGCTGGCAAAAACAACTTGGCTACAACGCGGAAGATTCTACTCGTCTTTGGAAAGCGTATTTAGCCCTATTCGACTCCTTAATTCCAAAGCAATTGGCTCATTACGATTCTAATTTTAAGCGGCCTTATACTTCCACCTCTCCACTAAGCAATTGGGGAAAAGCCGAAAACTTTAAGCACAGTACTATGCACTATTGGGGCGTATGGCATGGTGGCGATGATTTTGAAAAATTTGCCCAAAATGTCGGGCGTTTTATGGTGGAATATGGCTTTCAGTCTTTCCCTAATTATCAGAGCATACGCCGGGTAATCCCCGATTCGGCAATGTACCTAGAGTCCACTCTGATGCAGCATCGGCAAAAGAGCTATGTAGGCAATGGGGAAATTTTACGTCAGGTAAATAAGTATTATGGCCAGCCAAAGGATTTTAAGCAGTTTCTTGAGCTTAGTCAGAAAGCACAGGCTAAAGCATTAAAAATGGCTATCGCCGAACATCGCATCCAACAGGGATTTTGCATGGGTTCTTTAATGTGGCAGTTAAACGATTGCTGGCCAGGACCATCTTGGAGTATAATCGATTACTACGGCAATGAAAAGGAGGCTTACCAAACCGTGCGACAGGGCTTTAGAAAAGACTTTTGGCTGGTTAAAAAGCACCTCTTATTTTTTGTAGTAGAAGAACCTCGAGAACTAAAATTAACCTTACGTTATCGCAATTCCGATCGGCAAACGATATCGGTAGTGATAAACCGAAACTTTGAAAAGCCCGGGGTTTATCAAATCAATTTAAAGGAGGATGCTGTTACTAAGAAGCTACAAGCCGAGGCAGAGCTACGCTATTTGGAAGCCCTCTTTAATTAACGGATAAAAATCTCATCCATAAATAACCAACTTG
>CATMQD010000188.1 GCA_950073045.1 uncultured Flavobacteriales bacterium
CAACCTAGATCTCTGATTTAATAGATTTAATCGCTCTGAAAGTAGTTGTAAACGAGAGTAGAGGCGATAAACTACAATGGTAGCAATAAGTAAAATGAGGGCGATGATACTTAGAAAAAGGAGCGTTCTGTTTTGCCCCTTTATTATTTCCTTTTGCTGAAGATTTGAAGTCTCCAGATTATCAATTCTTAAGCGATTTTTATAAAATTCGCCCTGCACACTCATCATCTCCACCTGCAAGGTATCTTTGATACTAATCAGGCGTGAGTTTAATTGATTGATCCTTTGGAGAATAGTATTAGCTTCAGCTGTTTTTCCGAGTTCTCTGCATAATTTTTCTTTAAGCTTTAAATAATGCACTTGCAGGTCAATATTCCCAAAATCTTCAACCGTAACCAGGGCGGTATCTAAATAATAAGCAAGACTATCATTTAAATTAAGGTGCCTAAAAAGTTCAACCTTTAGCCTTAACCAACGAAGATCCCGAAAGGGGTAATCCATTTGTCGGGCTTGTTCGAGGTATAAAGCGGCCTGTTGCAGGTCATCGTCTTCGAAAGCAATTTCTGCCCATTCGCAATAAATATCCCCGATAAAATCAAAATTCTGCGCTTGTTCACTATAAATAGCAGCTAGTTCTAATAGTGAATCCGCTTTGGCTTGCTTATCCATCTGCCGATTTAAGCGTGCCAAATAAAGCAGGGAATGGGTAAGCAGGAATTTCTGTCCAATTCCTTCCCTGATTTCATAGGCTTGGAGAAAGTATTTTTCGGCTTCCTCTTTTTTATCTAAGTGTGAAAGGCAGAGGGCAATATTATTAAGGGCAACCGCTTCGCCATAATCATCGTCGATGCTCTGCATTACCGCCGCGCAATCTTCAAAAATCTGTAATGCATCCGAGTAAAGATGTACTTGATAGAGCAGCATGCCATAGCCCGTAAGGAACCATCCTTCTTGCTCGAGCCAAAGTCGACTGCTTTTATAACCTGTGTGTTGTACTCCCTCACCAAAGGCCTTTAAAGATTCCGCATAGCGACCTTTATCCCGGTAAATTCTTCCTCGTTGAGCGTAAATAGCCATGAGGTCGTATTTGTCGGCTAATTCTTTGGAAATAGACTCGGCAATTTCTAGGGCCTTAATCCGCTCCTTTAAAGGAAGATATAGGTCCTCAGAAAGCATTCGATATGCCTGGGTGAATTTTTCCGGGCAATCTAAGCTATCGCATTTTGCTCTTAAAGTATCGAGACGGGGGTGAGAATAGATTTGTCCTTCGGCATCGACACTAAAAAGTGCGACAATAAAAATGATCGCAATTTTAAGTACCCTCAATGTTACAGTTCTAGTGATGCTCCCGAAAATAAAGAAAAATTGCTAACAAGGAAAGAAAGGAAAAAGAAGAAAAGAAATAAGGCAAGCGATCCATATCACACCGCTACGACCGATTACCCTTGCTGCGTTCCCGCCCTGGGGGAGTTCATCAGGAGCTGGTTGTATGGGACTTGCCTTATGCGGGCAAAATTAAGGCAAATACTGCGAATGAAAAAGCCTTCAGCCGTGATATTGAATTATATTTGTGATTCGACAATTAGAAAGAATATGAATAATCGCAAACAAGTAGTTCTGAACTACGGAGTTATCATGGGTCTTATCGGGGTAGCGATGAGTGGAATTCTTTACGCTATGGGTAGTTACAATATATCCGGAGGAGGTTCTGGTAGCGTTATTCAAGGAATTTTAAATTTGGTGATAATCATTGGTATGCCAATTTTGGCGATCAATAAAATAAAGGGCCTTGAAGGTGGTTATATAAGTTTCGGACAAGCTTTCACCGCTGGTTTTCAGGTTATACTCATTTCCTCCATTTTCGTTGCAGTATGGATTTTTATCTATGGTAACTATTTGAATCCTGATTATCAGGAGCCTATCCTTCAAAGTAACTACGAACAACTATCGAAACAGGATATGTCAGAAGCGGACATGGATCAGAGTATGGAAGTAATTAAATGGGTTACTACACCTTTTTTCTTGGGCCTGATTAACATCTTAACTTCTGCCTTCTTCGGCGCAATAGTTTCTTTAATTTTGGCGGCCATCCTGCAAAAGAAGGACCCGTCAACGATTTAATACCTAAGATCCGTCAATGGATTTATCCCTTGTAATTCCTCTTTTTAATGAAGAGGAGTCTATTACCGAATTACACAGCTGGATTTGCAAAACTTGCGACCAGCAGAAATTAGACTTTGAGATCATCTTTGTAAATGATGGTTCCACTGATAAAAGCCTTAAGGTTCTTCATGCTTTAGCAGCAGAGGATTCTCGGGTAAAAGTTATTTCCTTCCGTCGTAATCACGGTAAATCGGCCGGACTTAATGTGGGCTTTGCGGCCGCTAGTGGCGATGTGGTGATTACCATGGATGCCGACCTTCAAGACAGTCCGGATGAGATTCCAGGATTAATGAAGATGATTAATGAGGAAGACTATGACCTAGTAAGTGGCTGGAAGAAGAAACGCTACGACCCGCTTTCCAAAACGATTCCTACCAAGTTTTACAATTGGGCGACCCGCCGGATTAGTAAGATTCATTTGCACGACTTTAACTGCGGTTTAAAAGCCTATAAAAATGAGGTGATTAAAGCGGTAAACGTGCAAGGTGAAATGCACCGCTATATTCCAGTTTTAGCTAAAAATGCCGGCTTCACCAAAATCGGGGAGAAGGTGGTTCAACATCAGGCGCGTAAATATGGAAGCACCAAATTTGGCTTAAGTCGGTTTATTAATGGTCCTTTAGACCTATTAACCTTGGCCTTCGTTTCTAAGTTTTCGAAAAGACCGATGCACTTTTTTGGTCTCTACGGCACCTTGATGTTTGTAATTGGTTTTTTAGCCGCTTTTTACATTGGAGCCGAAAAGATTATTGCCTTGCAATTAGGGCATAAAGCGCGTCTAATAACGGAGAATCCATTCTTCTATATTTCGCTTACTACCATGATGATTGGTAGCCAATTGTTTTTGGCCGGCTTTATTGCCGAATTGATTATTCGTAACAGCAACAAACCGGTAGAATATACCGTGGAAGAACGCATCAATTTTGAGTCTTAAGCTTAGCTTAATTATTCCCCTTTATAACCGTCCGGATGAAATCCGTGAGTTATTAGATAGCCTTTGCCTGCAAAGTGATACCGACTTTGAGGTGGTAGTAGTTGAAGATGGATCGGAGCTAAAAAGTGATGAGATTGTATCCTCCTTTGAGAATCGCTTAAGCATACAATACTTTTTTAAACCGAATAGTGGCCCGGGGCAATCCCGCAATTATGGCGCAGAAAGAGCCAAGGGGAACTATTTCATTTTTTTGGATTCCGATTGTATTATTCCACCCGACTATATTAAGGCCGTAAAAAGCTTTTTAGCAGATAATCCGGTAGATGCTTTCGGGGGACCAGATCGGGCGGATGAGAGTTTTAGTAATATTCAAAAGGCTATAAACTATTCCATGACCGCTCTTTTTACCACGGGTGGCATCCGCGGAAGCAAGCATAGTGTAGAAAAGTTTCATCCTCGTAGTTTTAATATGGGCTACAGTAATCAGGTTTTTGAAACTACCAAAGGCTTTGCTAAAATGCGATTCGGGGAGGATATCGACATGAGTATCCGGATGATGAAGGCTGGCTTTAAAACCGCTTTAATTCCAGAGGCTTATGTTTATCATAAAAGGCGCAGTACTTGGCGTCAGTTTTACAAACAAGTACACAATTCGGGAATTGCTCGAATAAACCTCTATAAGCGCCATCCGGAGAGTTTGAAAATGCTTCACTTTTTTCCTGCAGCATTTACCACTTTCGTGATTTTTAGCGGATTAGTTGCTCCCTTTAGTCTTATTCCCTTGGGCTTTTTAGCCTTCTACTTTTTAGTGATTTTAATAGATGCCACTAAACAGAATAAAAGCTTGGCAGTAGGGCTAATGGCTATTTTAGCTTCCTTCATCCAGCTTTTTTCCTATGGATTAGGATTTATAAAAGCCTTTTATCGTCGACTCATCCTAGGGAGAGGAGAGTTTGCGGCTTATCAAAAGAATTTCTACAAATAATCCATCTTGATAAAGAGAATCGCACCATTCTCATATTCAGTAATTAACTGATAGCCCGAATTTGGCGATTTTAATTCTTTAATCTTTTCTTGATCCTTGTAGTTTAAGAGGTAATAGGCATCGTATTCTTTATCGCGGTAGCCACTGCGACTAAGTTTTTCCAACCAGTTTAAATCACGACTTTCACGGTACCAATTAAGAGAGGGTTCAAAAAGCCAATTAATCCCTAGGTGCAAGGGTTCTTCTGTGCTGGCGAGATTTTCATTTAAATCATCTAGCATCTCGTAGTGAGCAGCATCATAAGTCCATACCACACTCTGTTTCCAGTTAGCATATTGGAAGTTCCAAGCTAATACCGCAACTAATAACACATTAAAACCAAGTTGAATATGCTCACCTTTTGGGTAGCGATTTAATCTTTGGAAAAGAAAGAGAACAAAAACCAAGGTAAGGGGAGCATAAACCATGGTAGTGCGACCAAGCAAAAATTCGGTACCTAAAATATAATGTTGGGCGGTTTGTGCCGCAGCTGTAAAGAGCAACCAAAGTAAAAGCTCTGAATAATAGTACCAGCCAACCTGACTCTTCTTGCGGAAGTGATCGAGCGCAAAAAAGATGATACCTGCTAAGACAAAAATTGCAATGATATAGGTGAGAATTGTGGCTGCCGCGGATGATTGCTGATAAGTGAAAATCCAACTTAGGCTGTAAAGGCTATCATCCCAAAAGGAGCTGTTACCGCCAAAAAGATCACCCGAAATGTTTTTTAAGGGTAAAACAATTAATAATGCTAAAACTCCAGTAACGATCCCTACTGGTCGCCATAAAACTCCTAAGCTCTTGGTTTGCTCTTTGCCTTCCGACCAGTACAGGATTAAAATTAGGCCCACTAAAGCTACATAAGCATAGAGGAAGGTGAAATTGGCATAAACTGCAAAAGCAGCAAATAAAAGGGTTCGCCAGATATGATGTCCATTATTTAAATCGCGGTAGCAATATAAATGGTAAATAGAGGCTAGGCTTAAACTAAGGGCCATTCCATAACCTCGGGCCATTCCAAAAAAGTCGATGAAATATAATTGAAGGGCTAGCGCGAAAAAGGCTAATAATTGAATGCCAGGAAAGCGGAATTTACGAGCGAGGGCCGCAGCATATCGGAAGTATACAATGGCCATTAGGATATTCGGCAGGCGCAAATTAAAGTCGCTTAAACCAAAGATATTCACACTAAGCTTGCACAAAAGGGTGTTTAAAATGTGATTATTTGGAATGTGTGGCGGCTTATAGAGAATGATTCCCAACCAGCTCTGCTTTACATAATGCAGATAGGTGTAGGCTTCATCATGCGTTAATGGGATTCGTAAAGCTCTGAGAATGATAAGGGATAGGAGGAGCATGCTTGTTAAAAACATGATCCAGTTTACATAAGGTTTTCTAATTTGTTTCCCCATCTTTAAATTTTAAAGGCTCGCAAATTTATTGATAAGCTGTCTTTATGCCCTTAAGCATCCCAATTAAAGCTAGTATTTTTGCATTATGAAGAAATTGACTCTGATTTGTTTACTGTTCGGTTCAGGTTTTTTGTTCGGCCAAAGTCCTTCTAATCCTAAGGACTCACAAGGAAAGCCACATGGCGCTTGGCAGAAATTACATGATAATGGTAAGGTTCGCTATACTGGAACTTTTAATCATGGAATTCCGGTGGATACCTTTAAATACTATTATGAGGATGGCCAATTGCAAACCATAAATGTGTTTCGTGGAAAAACCGGTGTTTGCATGAGCTTTCAATATGGAGAGAAGAAAATTTTGGCCGCGCAAGGTTTGTACCGCAATCGTCAGAAAGATAGTGTTTGGACCTATTATAACCGAGAGGGACAAATTGTGTCGAAGGTGAATTTCGAAAATGGGGTGGAAAATGGATTAAGTGAAAAATTCCACACCAACGGAAAATTGGCCGAGCGCGTTATTTATAAGGACGGGAAAATGCATGGTCCCTGGGAACGCTTCTACGACAGTGGAAAAAAGATGGCTCAAGGTCAATATGTTGAAGGGAAGCTACAAGGAGAGGCCACCTATTTCTATTCATCAGGGAAACCTCGCTCTCGCGGAAGCTATATTAAAGGATTGATGGATGGCACCTGGTACTTTTTTAGTCCAGACCTTAAACTAGATCATAAAGAGATTTGGAAACGTGGTCGTTTAATAGACGATGGCAAAGAAGACGATGAAGAGGCAGAAGAAGCAAAAGAGGCAAATTAAAAAATGGCAAGGGTAGTAGTTGGATTAAGCGGTGGAGTAGATAGCAGTGTTGCGGCCCATTTGCTAATGGAAGAAGGACATGAGGTTATTGCTTTGTTTATGCGCAATTGGCATGATGAATCTGTTACTATTCACGATGAATGTCCATGGATTGAAGATAGTAATGATGCGATGCTCGTGGCAGAAAAGCTGGGCATCCCCTTTCAGGTGATTGATTTAAGTGCAGAGTATAAAGAGCGGATTGTAGATTATATGTTCGCGGAATATGAAGCGGGCAGAACTCCCAATCCGGATGTGCTTTGTAATCGCGAAATTAAATTCGATGTTTTTCTAGAAAAGGCCATGGCCTTGGGTGCAGACTATGTGGCCACCGGTCACTACTGTCGTAGAGATGAGCAAGAAGTTAATGGTAAGAAAGTGTACCGTCTTCTATCAGGCTTGGATCGCAATAAAGATCAGAGCTATTTTTTATGTCAGCTCAATCAAGATCAATTGGCCAAAGCACTTTTCCCGATAGGGCATCTGCAGAAAAGCGAAGTACGTGAAATTGCTACTCGGTTAGATTTAGTTACTGCCGATAAAAAGGACTCCCAGGGTTT
>CATMQD010000189.1 GCA_950073045.1 uncultured Flavobacteriales bacterium
AAAATCAAAAATTTGAATTTAAAAAGGTCATCGCCCGCTTGTATAATATATACTTCGGGAACAGGAGGAAATCCAAAAGGAGTTATTTTAAGTCATGGAGGAATATTAAACAATTGTGAAGGTGCATATGAAATTGTAAAACCATTAATTGATAAAAGGCCTGTTTTTTTGACTTGGCTTCCTTTATCGCATTCTTATGAACATACAATTCAATTTGTACAAATTGCCGTTGGAGCAAAAGTTTTTTATGCAGAAAAAATAGAAAAACTTTTGGATAATATTTCGGAAGCTAAACCCTCGCTTATGACTGCCGTCCCTCGGTTTTATCAAAATCTTTATAGTAAAATAAACATGAATATGAAAAAACAAACCGGCTTAAAAGCTAAGTTAATTAAATTTACAATCTCTTTGGGTAAAAAAGAGCTACTCAACCAAAAAATGAGTTTAAACGAAAAATTAATAAATTTTGTTTGTAGTTTTCTAGTAAGAAAAAAAGTTAAGAAAAGATTTGGTGGAAGTCTTAGAGCATTGATATCAGGAGGCGCAATTGGAGGATTATATCAGGTTGATCGCAATTTGACTAAAGTAGAGAAAGCAGACCAGTTTAGCATCGACGATGGAATTGCCCTTATTAGCGATCCAACTAGTCAAAGCGTAAATGCAGGTATTAATTCTGATGCAACCATTTATGCTCTAGATCGCAGTGGTGGGAATTATCGAATTAGTCGCGCCTCAGTAAGCTACGACTATACTACTGACGAAACCAATTTCTTTAATCTAAGTACTTATTCCAATAATAATAGCGGTCCAACCATCACTCCAATTGATGGCGAGCGTGGAGATTTAACTTGGGCACAAGGCTTTACCGCAGGAATCAGTAAAACTGATTCCTTAATAATTGCTGCAGGCTATGAAGGCATCTTTTCCGCTGGAGCAAATCCCAATGGTAGTTTTGGTGCTGCCACTAATTTCGGACCTTGCTTGGCCACCGAATTTGATCCTAGCTTAGGAGTACTCTATTATGCGGATGCTAATGATGGTGTAAAAGTACTGGCCATGGGGGCTTACGCCAATAACAATGCACTGAATGAATATGACCTCATTGGAAACTTTGTACCTCCAACCGATACCAATGTGGCCACTATTTTACCCAGCACCTTTTATATAAAGGAGATTTCCCTTTACCGCTCTAGAAACATTGCCTTAGCAACAGGTGATGCCGGAGTTTACTTTTTGCAGAAGTTAAACGGGAACTAGAATAATTTTTGTGATTCGGACATTAAAAAGGTTCTTCCATTCGTGGAAGAGCCTTTTTTACATTTAAAGAGCTTTTTATACCACTCATCGAAGAAAAACGACCGTTAATCTTTAGAACGACTTAAACGAACCACTCATCTAATCCTTTGGGGTAAGCCCATTGGTATAACCGACTTTAGCCAAGTATAGAATAGGAGTATTGTAGGGACACATACCAATATCAAAAAGTTGTACGATGAGAAAAATAGTTTATTTGTTTGCAGCCGGTGCTTTTTTAGCCAGTTGTAACCGCGATGTGTCTTCATTGCAAGACCCAAGCGAAGCCGACCGTATTTCAGTGGTTCCAACCAGTGAATTAAGTGGTCAATTAAAGCCAATGGGCGATAGCTTTACCTTAAGTGGTAAGTCTGCTCAATCTTTAACATATACTTATTCCAATTTTGCTGAAGCACCTGCTAACTTGGCTTATACCGAGGAGCTTGCAGGAGGTTTAGTAACTGGTATTTCAGATTTAGCACAAGCTACTTCGGTTACCGCCTCTGGAGATATGGTATTCGTTACCTGGCATTTAGAAGGTCCACGCTATGGCGGATGTATTTCTGCTTACAAGCTTTCTGGTGGCACTTATCACTATACTTCTCGTATCGACTTTGATGATACCGATTGGCATGAAGCCGAAGTAAACCGTAATAACTTAACTGGTAATTATGAGATTTTTGCTGTGGGTCAGCGCTCACCATCTGCCAGTAACTACCTTTTAAATGGTCACCGTGGCGCCATCATTGGTAAAGTATTGTACGATTATATCAATGATGAGTTCCGTACTTATGGATCTTATAAGGAATTACCACTTCCTGGTTATGGAGCAAATTCCGTAATTACTTCTGCTGGTAAATATTATGTATTAACTGGTAATGGTCGTGGATCAAATACTACCGATGCCCAGAGTGGTTTGTATGTTACCGATTACAATCTTACCAATGTATCTGAATATATGACGATTACCGATGGTATTTTCATCGAAGCAGATCCATTTAATAGTACTACCTCTAATGTAGATTACGCCTTATTTGATCGTACCGCTTCTGATCGAGTGCAAATTCGCAGAGGAATGAATACTGCTCAAACGGTTTCCAACTCCATGGGCTTCACCATCGATTATATCAATGGTACTGGAATTCCTTCTCTAGCTCGTGAGCGTGGAGGCATGGCTTTTATTCCTTATACCTATGCAGGAAATACCGTTACTGGAACGGAATACCTTCTAGCTTTAGCGGAAGAAGGACTTTACGGACAATACACTGGGCATATTAACAATAGCGTGAACTACTGCTTAGCAGTTACCCACGATCCTTCAGCTCGAGTAATCTATGCTGCGGCAGGCGAGGGTGGCTTAAAAGTAATTGCCGGCCATGGTTATAATGGCGGAGCATTGTATAATCCCTTCGATTTAGTGGGTCACTTTGTACCTCCAACCAATGCCTTTATCTCTGGCTTTAATGTGAAAGATGTATCCGTATATTTTTCCGATTATCTAGCTTTAGCGGTAGGTGGCACCGACGGAACTGGTGTTAATCCACGTAAAGGCGGAGTATACTTCGTACGCAAATCAGGTTTCTAAAAACCTAAAAATATATACCTCCTTACTTTAGATTTGGTTGTTTGAAAGCACGCGGGCTACGGCTCGCGTGTTTTTATTTTATACCTATCCTTCACAAGCGGTATTAGTTTTATAGCCTTTCGGCTGATGGGCAAGCGGTGTTAATCAAAACTTTGTTTACCAGGTCATAGGTTTCTAGACTTAAAGCCTTGCACATTCCTTAATACAGCTTATTCCAGGGCTGTCATTAGTCCATGAAGTCTATTCTTTAAAACTGGTCCAGGGGCTTCTGTATGATTGGCAGGCATTCCTTTTGAGTAGTCCTTCCACAGCTTCTTTAAGAATCAGATAACTAGACAAGCCTTGCAACCAAAGGTCTTGTATTAATGGAGCTTTAATGATCTTGAAGGGCGTAAAGGTGGCTTATAATTTAGTCGGTGTAGTGATAGTCTAAGTGATATAAACAATCACAAAAAAAGCCTCGGTGGACCGAGGCTTTTCAGATGTTGAAAATATGTATTATAATAGCCTAAAGGCGATAACCAATTGCTAATCCAAGGGTAATTATACCAATATAGTCGTCTTGGCGACCAAAGTTTTCTTGACGGGTAAAGATGATGTCAAAACGGGTGTACAGCTTTGGATTGGCCAATTTTTGATATCCAATGCCAAAGTACTGATTATCCAAGTTTACATTTTCATCACTCGTTAAACTACCCGCTACCGAAAGGATACGTTCATCTGGCACTAAGCCATAACCAGCAGTTAGCTGAAGGAAATCACCTTTACCACTAAAGAACTTACGGTAGAGGAAATTAAAGGTGGTGCCATAACCATATCGGTCGGCAATAAAGAAGGGACGGAAACTAGCGTACTCATTACCCCAATAATAACCAATGGAACCAGTGTACATGGTTACCTGATTAATAAGGAAGTCTAAATAGCGGAAACCGGCAGAAGCTTCAAATTTACTTTTGCCAATCATGGTGTAATATTCCATTCCGAATCGGAAGCTGGGGAATATTTGAGAAGGGGAATAGCCTAAATTGATGTAGCCATAAGAGTTCCTGCTTAAGCGAGGGTAGATATCAACTTCCCCTTGCACCCCAAAGCTGGTAAAGTCTTGGTTTCGATCACCATAATTAAGTCTGCCAATAATTGCTCCAATTTTGGTCTGCCGACCGTACTGTACGTAGCCAAAATACCAAGGGCGATAGCCTTGTGTAAAGTAATCAATGGTGCCGCCCACCACTAAGCCATCAACAATAAGTTGGTTAAGTAAAAAGGTTTTAAGCTGCTTCAGCTCATTATTATCTGGATACTTAACCAAGGCAGAGTCTACCGTTTCAAAAGCATCCCGAAGGTTATTATCGTTAACCTGAGCTTGAGCCTTATTTACATAGAAGAATTCATTATTATCAGGAAAGCGCTTAATCCCATCATCACAATACATAATGCAAATGGGGAAAGATTTTGCGTAGCGTTCATTCTGCACCCGAAGGGCATAGGGATCGTAGGCCGAGGTATCTTCTACAATTAGGTTACGGATTAGGTTACGAGCATTATCGTGTTTTCCGTCCCAAACGTAAGTACGCGCTTTAAATAGTCTATATTGATAGTTGCCGGGATCATCAAGCAGCAGGAGATCTAATACTTTACGAGAGGTAACATAATCTCCATCATAGGCCAACTCTCGAGCTTGAGCAAAAGCCGAATCGGGGTCCGCGGAAATCATTACGACCGGAGCAGCTTGGGTGGTATCCTTTTGAGCACTAAGCCCAAAGGAAGCCGACATCAAGAGCAGAAAAAGAATTATTTTTTTCATGGCAATTGTTTGGACTTATAAAAGTACTTGGCTTCCGATGCCAGCGCCTTAGCTTTCGCTTAAAAGCTGATTTCCTTCGGTGTACGGCTATTTACGGGCAATAGCCGCCTTCGCAGCTTCGTAAATGGCCTCGGTACTTAATCCGTATTTTAATAATAACTCTTCGGGTTTACCGCTTTCTCCAAAGCTGTCGTTAACCGCTACAAATTCTTGGGGGGCAGGATGTTTCCGAGCTAAAACTCCCGCTAAACTCTCTCCTAATCCACCAGCCATCTGATGTTCTTCGGCAGAAACTAGTGCACCAGTTTTAGCAAGAGATTTTAATAAAGCCTCTTCATCGAGTGGCTTAATGGTGTGGTAGTTTAATACTTCTGCAGAAATGCCTTCTGCTGCAAGTTTGGCCGCTGCTTCTAAAGCTTTCCATACTAAATGTCCAGTAGCGGCAATGGTAACATCGCTTCCTTCTTCCAATAAAATGGCCTTACCAATTTCAAACTTCTGATCGGCAGGAGTAAAGTTAGGTACCTTCGGACGACCAAAACGCAGGTATACCGGACCATCGTGCTCGGCAATAGCAATAGTAGCGGCTTTGGTTTGATTAAAATCACAAGTATTAATAACCGTCATTCCTGGTAACATCTTCATCAAGCCAATGTCTTCCAAAATTTGGTGGGTGGCACCATCCTCGCCTAAGGTTAAACCAGAGTGACTGGCACAAATTTTTACGTTTTTACCAGAGTAGGCGATAGATTGACGAATTTGGTCGTAAACCCTTCCCGTAGAGAAATTGGCGAAAGTTCCGGTAAAAGGAATTTTACCACCAATAGTTAATCCAGCTGCAATGCCCATCATATTCGCCTCGGCGATACCAACCTGATAAAAGCGGTCTGGATGCGCATCAGCGAAAGCGTTCATTTTTAAAGAACCAGTAAGGTCGGCACAAAGCGCCACCACATTTGGGTTCTTTTCCCCTAATTCACTTAATCCGGCGCCAAATCCGGAACGGGTGTCTTTTGCTCCCTGGTCGGTATAATTCATCATTTTAATTGAGCTTTACAATGGTGGTGGTTCCCGAGCTTATAATAAACTCTTCGGTAACCGAGTATAAACTTTGTTTTGAAGATTTTGAACGAAATACAACCCGATAGGTCCCAGGTTGTAACTGAATGCTTTGTCGAGATTTATCCGAAATAAGATCGAAAACCCAAGTCCATTCCCCATCCTTTAAATGAAGTACAGTTCCAAATCCAGGTGAGCTGCTATTAAAGCTTGCCGTGCCGGGTGGAGCAATGGAAATATTGGTGGTTTTGCCAGCGTCTATTTTTACATCCTGCAGGAAAATTCGCGGCAGGCTTAATATTTCGAGATCATAGTTGCCGCTTAGGTACTCCTGACTAGTATTGAATTCTTGAATATGCAGAGGTCTGCTTTCTCCGGACTCGTATATTAGGGCCTGCATGGTGCTGCCGCCCCTTTGTTGGTTTTGAAGTTTTAAACTACCACGAGCTAAATCTAAACCAATAACATTGTGCTGACCAGAGGAGATTTTGATATCCTTTAACTGACGTTCTGGAATAGAGTGCACGGTAAGGTCGTAGGTAACCAAAGGGTCTAGATATAATGTATCTGGTAAACCCTTACTATTTAGGGTGTGAATTAATTGCTGTTGGACCTTCCCGCTAACTATATCTTTAAAGCTCATGGCGACATTAGTCTCAGTGGGCAGGCTATTGCCATCCAAAAGGTTTACCTGAGCGGTAGTATTATCTAAGGCTTGGGAGATTACAATACCTAATACATTTTCAAAGGTTTCTTCATCTGCTGCATCGAAGTAAGTTCCAACACATTCGAAGGTTTCCCGAAAATTTTCATCGAGGCCAACGCCAATAACAAATGGTTTTAAGGCAATTCCTCTCTGCTGTAAAAGTCGCGATGCCGCGCAAGGATCTTCATCACAAGCCTCTACACCATCGGTAATTAGAATAATAATATTTCGGCAGTTCTCGCAATCCCCAAAATCGTAAGCCGCTCTCTCTAAAGATCGCGCAATGGGTGTGGTTCCTTTAGGCGTGATGGATTTTAGAGTACGCTTGATTTTATTGTAATTATCTTCGCCAAAGGGAACCTCTAAGCGGGTATCATTACAATCTTGGGGAGGCACTGGTTTTTGATGACCATAAACCCTCAGCGCTAATTGTAAATTTTCTTGATGTAAGCTGTTGAGGCTGTC
>CATMQD010000190.1 GCA_950073045.1 uncultured Flavobacteriales bacterium
TTAGTACTGTTACCACGATTTTTAGAGCGGAAAATGAAGAAGGCGCAAGCCAAAATGGATGATGCCCAGGCTATAGATATTGAAGCCGAAGAAATTCAAGAATAAACCAACCGACCATTTAGCTATGAAGAATTTTAGTCTTTTTATCGCGATACTATCCTTCGGTTTTTTAAGTGCCCAAGAAAGGTTCACACCGAATTGGGAACCAGGCACGGAAAAAGTGATGATCCGCACAATGAGCACTGTAAAGTACGCGGGCGATAGCATGGAATCCGAGGAAGTGGAAGTGGATACTCTACGACTTAAGGTAATTGCGGAAACTAAACTTTATTACGAGGTTGAGTATGATTTCGGAGCAGATATTTTAAGTCTTTTAATGGAAAGCCTCCCGGAAGCCGATGCAGAAATAAAGGAACAAGCGATTTTAAAAATGCGCTTCGGAATTAGCAAGGATTCTGGCTCGGCCATTATGTTAAACTGGCCAGAAGTAGAGGATTATACCGGAAGCAAGATTGATAGCATCAAAGCACTTATCGCTAAAGCTGATACTGGGTTTTCAGGCTTTTTCCTTAATCTAGTTCTAGACCCCATTCTAAAACCTTTAAGCTCTAAAATTAGGGCAGAAGAGTATTTTGAATCGGAAATGGGAATGATCTTATTGCCTTACCAGCGCCAGTATACTGCCGGTGACACTATTTTGATTGAAAGCAAGGAGAAAAACCCTTTCAACCCAAACTCAGAGTTGAATGCTCTTACCCGTTTGGTGTTGCAGGATTATGAGAAAGGGGAAATTCCAATTGTTTTTCATCAAGAAGTGGATATCGACATGGAGCCTTTTTTAGAGATGATGAAAGAGATGATGCGTAAGATGGCAACTTCCTTTGCATCGGATAGCAGCGATACTCAGTCCATGGATCGGAAAATGGCCGAAATTGATGCCATGGAAATGGATATGATAAACAGCCAAAAAATCTTTTATAATCCTCAAACCACTTGGGTTGAAAGAATTGAAACTGCGGGTTTAATTACAGGTTTCGATCCCAAAAGAAAACAGCCGATGCGGGTAGAGTTTAATTTGGATATTGAAATAAACTAAGGATTGAAATGTTCCGCTGTTTAATCCCGATCAGCTTTACTTTACTCTTTGCTTGTCAGCCGAATAGCACCAGTGAGCTTTCGGGGGCAGTGCGAATTGGCGATCAAATTTGGCAGGATCATAATCTAAATACCAGAACTTTTCAGAACGGCGACACCATTCTTATGTGCACCAATCATGCTGATTGGTGGGAGGCTTATCATAATGAAATTCCAGCGATGGTTTACTACAATTTCGAGGAAAGCTTTGCTGAAGAAAATGGTGCTCTGTATAATATTTGGGTTCTCCGTGATGAGCGCGAAATTGCTCCCAAGGGATGGCGCATTCCGAAGCAAGCCGATATTGAATTATTGGTGAGGACAGATCCTTCACAAATCATAAAACTTGCCGCTGCTGGTGATCAAAGTGATCAAAGCGGACCTTGGCGGTACAGGAATTATACCTTGGCCCAAAAGCAAGATAGCTTAGGATTTCATGCTGCTCCAGTGGGTGAAATCCCAAATTTTATTGAGGCTATCGGTAAAATTGACTTTAATGGTAAGGGCGAAACTGTCGCCTGGTGGACCAAAAGCAAGGAAGCAAGTGACAGTACTAAATTCCGATTTTGGAATTTTTACCAGGGTCGGCATGGTAATTTTCACGCGGGTATGGCAGGTTATGGAGCAGCGGGACATTATATTCGGTGTATTAAAGAGTAGGTTTTTTTAAGGCCTTGATCCTTAGATGGCTGTAGTGGTCTTTTTTTCTATTTTTAAGGCCGTCAAAATCAAACCGATGCAAAAGCTACTTCCAATTCTTAGTATTTTCTTTTTATTGATTGCTGCTAAACCAGATTCAGAATCAGAAGGAGTAGAAATTGGTGAGCAGATTTGGATGAGCGAAAACTTAAGTGTGACATCCTTTAGAAATGGCGATCCTTTAAAGTATTGCTGGAATGCTGAGGAATGGCTTAAAGCGATCAAGAATAAAAGACCCGCTTATACTTATTACGATTTCGATCCAAAAAATGGGGTAACACATGGCTGTATTTACAACTATTATGTGGTGCACGATAAGCGGCCCCTTCCGCCGAAAGGCTGGCGCGTACCAAGATTTGAGGATTTAAAGAAGCTAAATTCCGTTTCACCTTACCTGGCTTATTTCCTACGCAGCAAAGGCAACCAAAAGGATGGTGATGGCTTATGGGCCAATAAAAACTATGCTTTTGAAGAAGAACAAGATAAGTTTGGATTTGATGCCTTACCCAGCGGACAGCTAATTGCCTTAAAGTCTTCCGGTATAGTAGAGTTTATGGGCATGGGATCCAAAGTGAGCTGGTGGACCGAAAGTAAAGGCCAGAATACTAAGAAACTGCAGCAATGCTGGACCCTCCAGCAAAACTTCGGTGAGATGAACCTGGAGATTGGGCATACTAGTCAGTTGTATTCCGGCCATTACGTGCGATGCATCAAGAAGAATTAAAGCTGGTGTTTACTCATTTGGGCGCTATATAAGTTCCATTCGCGCCAATTCTGATATTCCGTAAACTGTTCTTTTATATGAACTAGCTTACCACTACTGTAATTGATAAAATATCTTTCGGATTTATTCTCAAGGGCATATTGGTAAATGGATTGGTAATCGGGCTGTTCCAAGTGTACTAAATAGTTGAGATCTGGATTAGTTACATAGGCCAAGTTGTAGCGCGTAATTATTAAATCATAGGGCATTAGCGCAAAAAAGAAAGCGGCAAAATAGGCGTAAAGCGCCATTTGATTAAAGAAGCGTGTGTTCTTAAAATGCTCTTGTATTTTTTTGAAGGAGAGGAGTAAACCGATACTCACACAAAGCAAGCATAGTAGTACGGTAAGTCGCAAATAGCTCAATCCATAGGCACCGATATACATAAACAGTTTTGCTCCGGTTATGGCCGTAAGGGCGAGATTTTGAAAGAGCCACATCCGCGCTGCCTTCCGCAGTTTCTCCAATTGGGGATGAAAGTTTAAGGCCCCTCTGAAAAAGAAAAGGATGAGTAGAATGGCGAGCACAATGCTAAACAATAAAGTGTAAAAGCCTTGGTGTACAAATTCGGCATAACTAAGGCCTTCCGGCAGATGGCCGCTCAGTAAAACGAAAATATCTACTCCATTCACCATTAACAGAATTGCACTGAGTACCCAAAGACTAGTAATGCCGGTCCGGAATTCGCCTTGAGCCTCGGGTTTGTAATCTTCAGCTTTTAAGCTTAAGTCTTTCTGACTGCGCTTGATAAGCACGTCGCTGGGATACAGCACTATTAAACCATAGAATGCCAAGAGATACCAGACTATGTTTTGTAACATTTGGACATTGAGGTATTCGAAATTTAAATCTTCCACATAAGTCTGGAGTACGGGGTTGGCAGAAACATAAAGCAGAACGAAGATGGTGACGATTAAGGCCGCCATTAAGTAAGCTAGACCCTTTGGCGTGCCTTCCTTGTCAACGTTTATACTGGGACTTGATTCCAAGCCTGCAGAAGCATTATTGGCGGGACTATCTGCATCAGCAATAAGCGTTTTAAAAGGACTAACAATAATAGATGCTAAAGCTTGTATAGGTAATAGGATCGGACGTAAATCTACCGCAGCAGCAGTCCACATTATACCAAAGCTGAAGTACCAAAACACTTTGCTTAATAGTTGTGGATAGAGACTAAGGAAAAGGGCAATTCCCAAATGGGGGAGGGCAATTAATAAGAGTCTCGAATTCGGTATCTCGCGATAAGCTATGCGTAGAAATAATACCGAGAGGCTACTAAAAATAGCGGCATTAATACCGATTGAGCTTTCGGTGAAAAGGAAGGCTGCGGCAAAAGCTAGTCCGACGCTAAGAAGTTTTTTCCATTTTTTCATTTTCTCTGGGTTTTAAAAGTACTTTGAAATTCAAAGTGAAGGGTTAAAAAAATTATTTCTGGTTTATAAGGTTTTCAAGAGCCTTTAAGTGTTCTTGAAATGCTTTACGCCCTAGTTTAGAGCATTGGTAAGTGGTATGCGACTTCCGGTCGATAAACTGTTTTTCCATTTTCACATATTCCAGTTTTTCCAATGCTCGAAGATGTGAGGCAAGGTTTCCGTCGGTAACCCCTAATAGCTCCTTAATTCGATTGAAGCTTAGGGAATCATTGACCATTAGGGCCGACATGATTCCTAGTCTGATTCGATTTTCGAAGGCCTTATTTAATTGATGGACTAAATCCTTCATGCCCGATCAAACTTAAAATACATATAAGCACCGTAAATGATATGCATGAGGCCAAAGCCGATAGACCAAAACAAAATTCCATGGCCAAGCATAAAGGAGGCCACTATACCGAGGGCGATTTCCCAAAGGCCTAATTGTCGAATCATAGGGTAGGTGTGGCGACTGCTAAGTACCAAGGCTAAGCCATAGAACAATAAAGTGGCTGGCGCGATAAAACCATAAATACCCGCACGAAGGAGAGCTAGGCAAAATAAACCACCAGCGGCTAGAGGAATGCTAAGGTTAATCATGGCTAAACGAGCAGTTTCATCCCAAATCTTTAGCCCTTGCTTGCGGGCTTTGCGACTGGTAAGAATAAAGGCGGTGCTTATGGCCAGCACTAAACAGGCTAATGCCAGTAAGAATAAATAATTGATAGTACCTGGGTCGCCAGCTTTGGCTGGATCACTAATTCGTTGATGGGCGAGATAGGCGGTGATTAAAGCGTAAATACCTGCAAATACACCCGATAGACCACTCAAGGATAAAAATCGCACCGAGCGTTGCATCATGCTGCGGATATCCTTTAAGGCTTCTAAATGCTCATTCTGATCCATTGTAAAGTACTTTGAAGTGCAAAGTAAATGAAAAAATGATTTCCAGATCTAAGTTTCAGAAATTTTATAATCAATGCCATTGTTTTCAATATTTGAGAAATTGTTCCGTTGCTTTATAGTAATCAACAAACAATCCCATGAAGTCGACCCTAAATCTGCTTTTCTTCGCTTTTATTTTTGCTACCACAGCTTGTCAAGAGAATAGTTCAAAGTCAACCTCCGATTCCGAATCTCCCGTAAAGGAGATCGCCATGGTTCGGCCTTTAATCGCCGACTTGGAAATGCCCAGCCAGACTTTGCAAATGCTGGCTGAAAATGGTGATACCTTACGATTTGCCCTAGGTACTAAAGTTCAGATTCCAGCCAATGCTTTAGTAGATGCCGATGGTAAACCGGTTAAGGGAGAAGTTAAAATCCGTTGTCGCCATTATTTAGATGCCATTGATTTTTCCTTGGCGGGAATTAATATGACCTATGACTCTGCTGGAACAGCTTACAACCTAGAGTCGGATGGAATGGTGGAACTACGTGCTTTCCAAAATGGACAAGAACTGTTTTTAAAAGAAGGAAAGGAAATCCAAATTACTATTCCCGGCTTAAAGCCTGATGCGGATTTCAACTTATACCGCTACGATAGTATTAGTCAAGATTGGCAATTACTAGAAGAAAGACTGGCTTTTGATTCTACACTAGAAACCATGCCGGATGGAACTAGGGAAGAAGTAAATCTAGATTCTGTTCAATTCAGCTTCACATACAGTGATGATTTACCACCTAAACCTGTAAAAGCCAATTCAAGTGGAATTCAGATTGCCGTTGCAGTTCCTGAGGAAGCCATGACTCCTGAGCTCAGGATTTTCGAGAATACCATATTTGAGCTTTTACCCGAGGATACGACTTATAAAGACGAAGATATGCAACGTGCTTGGGATTGGGCTGAAGTAGAAGCTACTAGTCGAAAGGGCGTTTATAAATTGATTTTCACGGCTAGACAGGTCTCAAAATCCTATTTAGTAAAACCGGTATATGAAGGTCAGGATTATGAAGAGGCTTTAAAAACCTATCAGGCAGAGGAGCGCAGAATTCGAGAAGAAAAAAGGCAAGAACTCCAGGCTGCTAAAAAGGCTATGGCTCGTAAGCGCAGGCTTGAGGTAAATAGGATGCAGGAAGGTCGGGTACAGGCGGCCATTAAAAATGCCGAGAATGAGGAGCAAGCTCGTGCTATACAAGCCCAAAATGATATTCTATATAGAAGGATGGCCATGGATGGCATGAAGCTCAATCGCATCCAAAGAAGTTTTAGCGCCAATGGTTTTGGAACCTATAATTGCGATCGAATTTGGCAGCAGCCATTTACCGCCTTTAATCCTATCGTCCTTAATGCTAGTAATAGCGACAGCCTATTTCCAGATAATCTCGATTTTACGGCTGTAAATGCTAGGTTAAAAATCACTTCTATACGGGGTAGGGAGGTGCGTCTTGCAAGAGATGAGGATTTTACGGTAATGGGAGTATATCTAGATCGCTTTTACTATTTGCCCAAAATGGCGGTAAAGGATTTAATAATTGATCGCCAAACAAAAAGTGCAGTGATCCCTTTAAAGGAGCATCAAGGTAAAATGCCAAAAACCTATGCTGAAGTTAGAGCACTTCTAGCTATCTAAATAAAATCCATCATAATTCATAGGGTGATGGATTCCCTTTTTTATTATTTAAGATTACCTTGTAAGGCCCATCTTTTCAAAATGAATTGATGAAGGGTGTAGGATTATGAGTGAACTGCTATTTCTCAAATTCCTACCCTCAAAATAATGCTTTGCGGTCAAATGGCGTGGTGCCAGTGTCTTCACAAACCGGTTATCCGGGTGCGCTAATTGCTCCTGAAATGGTGGACT
>CATMQD010000191.1 GCA_950073045.1 uncultured Flavobacteriales bacterium
ATAAAGTAGATATTGATCTTGGGATTGAAAACGAAGAAAGGGAAGTTGATACGATCGTAAACTCCCCATTTGGCACAGCAAAAAACCTGGTACATCCCTGTTACATCGGCGAAATAGGTTTGATGATTACTAACGAAGAGGACGTTCTTCTTATCTAATCCCTTTAATACCTTAGAACCACTTACCTGGGTTTTGTTGGCTACATTAAAGCGATAGTAGGCAATTAAGCCGAAGAAGAAGATCAGTATTCTTTTAATGATTAATGAATTCCCGAATGGATCCCTAAAGCGTATACTCATTTCCCTTATTGAGCCGCTAATATAATAGTTTCTAAAGGTGCTCTATTTCCCTTAAGATCATTCTGCGAATTTCAGAGATCATCATTGCAGTAGCTCCCCATATTAAAAGACCATCAACCTCAAAGGCAGGACTCTTGATCTTGAAGCCATTACTTAATTTTATTTGGGGTTCTGAGATGGCATTGGGTGCTAAAAATCGCTCAAAAGGAATTTGGTGAATGGCCGCTACTTCTTTTTCCTCGGGGACCATTTCTAAACTTTCATCGCTAAAGGCGAGATAGGGATGCACCAAAAAATTACTGGGTGGTATATATAGTGGACTAATGGCTCCCCACATTTGGTATTTATCAGCGCTTACGCCGATTTCTTCCTCCGTTTCTCGCTTTGCTGTATCCTCAAAATTGCGATCAATCGCCTCTACACTCCCGCCGGGGAAAGATATTTGTCCGCTGTGCGCACCTCGATACACGCTCCGAGAAGTTAATATTAATCGGGCTTGCTCTTCGTGATTTTCAAAAAGGGCCAATACTCCTGCCTTTCGGACTTTGTCAGTATCTAGCTTCATTTCCGACAAGGAGTTGCGTCCCATCGGAGCTAATTCGCTCTGAGCTTCTTCACCGGGCAAGGGTCGCTGCTCGGCCTTTTTTAGCAAGTGCTTAAACTCTTGGTATTCCATTTTGTTATCAGGGTACAAAATTAATAAAAGGTCCAACATTAAATAAGTCTTATTTATTAATTTAGCATAACTATTAAGTATACACTATGACCCTCACTCAACTTACATATCTCATCGCGGTGGATAATCACCGTCATTTCGCCCGGGCCGCCGAAGCTTGTTTTGTTACCCAACCTACGCTCTCTATGCAAATCCAAAAGTTGGAGGAAGAGTTAGGGGTCTTATTATTTGATCGTAGTAAGCACCCCGTACGTCCAACTTCCATTGGAGAGAAGTTAATCGGTCAGGCCCGTACAATTTTGCATGAGGCGGAGCGAATGAACCAAATTTTACAGGAATCTAAAAACGTTTTAGAAGGGCCTTTCAAGCTAGGCGTAATTCCAACCATCACCCCTTCTTTAATTCCGCGTTTCCTAAGCAAGTTTACTTCCAAGTTTCCGAAAATTCAATTGCAGGTGGTAGAGTTAACTACCGAGATGATTATTGAAAAGCTACAACGCGATGAGCTAGATGCCGGTATTTTGGCTACTCCTTTAAAGGAGCGCTCCATCATTGAAAAACCTTTATATTATGAGCCTTTTATGGCTTACATTCCGGCCGAACATCGCTTGGGGAAGGAATCATTTGTGACCAATTCGGAATTAGATATTGATGAAATCCTTTTGCTTAATGAAGGCCATTGCTTCCGTAATTCGGTAATTAACCTTTGTCATTCTAGCCCAAGCTTAGGCGAGAAGAATGTAGACTTGGAAAGTGGCAATTTTGATATCCTCGTGAAATTAGCGAAGAAAGGTTATGGCATGACACTAGTCCCTTATTTATATGCCTTGGATTTACCAAAAGAGGAGCAGGCACAGGTGAAGCCTATCGCCGATCCAAAGCCAACTCGTGAGATAAGCCTGGTATACTCTAGAGCAGAATTGAAGATTAAAGTAATTGAAGAATTGGGCCGGATGATTAAGAGTTCGGTGCCCGAGAAACTCTTAAGTTCTAGCGACCAAGTTTTAAGTCCGGTTGCCAATAACTAAACAATATGGCCTGAGCAGGGTATTTTAGATATGCGCGATTACCCTTTGTTCCCATTAAACCTATTTCTCCTTCCAGGAGATTTTACTCAACTCTACATTTTTGAGGAGCGCTACAAGCAGCTTATCAACGAATGTTGGGAGAAAGGCGAGAGCTTTGGTTTACCTTTTTCGAATAAACTAAATGCTCGCAACTATGGCACTTCTGTTAAGGTGCACGAAATTGTAAAGCGCCATGAGAATGGTGAAATGGAGATCATAGTGCAAGCTGTGGGCAATTTCCGTTTAGATAAATTCCATTACCAAAAAGAAGGTAAGCTTTACCCTTGCGGGGAAGTGAGTTTCTTTGATATTGATGTCGGCTTGAAATCGAGTCCTGAACTTCTTAATCATTTTAAAAAGCATTTGCTCAACAGTAAAAATTTGGATGCTGAATTATTGGCGATGGAGGAGCCAGGGATTTTTGAAATCGCCAGTGTTTTAAATCTCAATGATGTGGAGAAAATGGAGTTTTTAGGAATTGCTGAGGCTCAAAAGATGGAAAGCTATCTTATCAATTACCTTCGCTACCTGGAACTTCTTCAGGAACAAGAAAATCATGTCTATCAGAACTTCTATCTCAATTAGCTTCATTCTTTTTAGTCTACTAGCCTGCTCAGGACCATCGTCGGGTGATAAAAGCAGCAAGCAACATAGTCAAGAAAAATCTTCATCAGCGCCAAGCGTAAAACAAAAAAAGAAGGCCCCTGCTAAGGGCTTAGAAAGCGATAGCATAGCACGCACTTTTTTATTGGAATACGGAGCAGAAAACCCGGAGCGTAGCTTATTGGTAGAAACCGATTTCGGTACGATTGAGATTCTCTTAAATGAGAACACCCCTTTGCATCGTGCAAATATGATCTACCTTATTAAGGAATACCAATATTTTAATGGTACTTGGTTTCATCGTGTGAGCCCAGGTCATGTAATTCAAGCCGGGAATAATGATGAACTTAGCTTGCAAAGCTTGCGCAAGAAAATTGGTAGTTATGAATTGAGTCCTGAGGCTATTAATCAGAATTACCATGTTTATGGCTCGGTGGCGATGGCTCGCGATTATAAAGGAAACCCCGATAAAAAATCTGATCCTTTCGAGTTTTACATCACCCTAGGTCAGAAATACAGTGATGGGCAGTTGAATGCCATGGAAGAGGAGTACGGCATCCAATTAAATGACGAGCAAAGAAGACTGTATAAAGAACAAGGAGGCAGTCCGCATTTAGACCAGGAACATACCGTTATTGGAAAGGTGGTATCAGGAATGTCGACGGTGGAAAAAATCGCCAAAGTGAAAACCGATAAGGGGGAATGGCCCTTAAAAAACATCCCCATTAAAATTAAGATTAAGAAATAGTTAAGTTAAAACTTGTTCTAATAGAGATAATTACTATATTCGTTACACGATGGTGAAACAATCTCATACTCATAAGTTCATGTACCGCAACTGGAATATTTTCCGGCGGGGGAGCTTGTGTGTAGATGGATAAGAAACCAATCTAACAGGAACTGTAAAAGCCCCCGCAAGAGAAATCTGGCGGGGGCTTTTTCATTTCAAGGATTTAAAATGAAAAGGATATGAGTGCATTTATTAGTCTTTTGGAGAAACAAAAAAAGCGAGAGCTTCAGTTTCAATTCGACTTACCCGGTAAGGCCAAGAATACCGAATGGCTAACCTTACAACAAGTAGAGGAGCAAGCAGAAAAACTCTACGAGAGCATTAGTGCATTATTGCCAAAAAACATCAAGTTGAAGCGGGAAATGGTAAACCTTCAAACCTATAAAACCCCCAATCGTGCTGCTCGCATGCAGATCCGTGCGAATATTAGCGCCACCAATCACCGGAGCTATGTACTTAAGGTACACTGTCATGAAGTAAATCCACGCGGAAATATGGCTAAAGTAGCGCGTGCCGAATACCACTATAAAGAAGCCCGTAGCGCCTCCTAAGCGAAATTGAGCGCCAATCCTTATATTCGTGCCTCACACCGAGGAAACCCCTAATCCGGTTTATAAGAGCACACGATTTATGAAGAAATTGGTATTCCCAATTTTGAGCTTGGGATGCATCTCGCTTTCCGCTCAAAGCTTTGTTCGTTATGCCCGACTCTCGCCTGATGGCCAGTCGGTTTCATTTAGTTATCAAGGTGATATTTGGTATTGGCCCGAAATGCAAGGCAAGCCCTATCGCCTTACTTTACACGAGGCTTATGAAGGAAACTCGGTCTTTAGTCCAGATGGCAAGCAATTAGCTTTTACCTCTTCACGCTTCGGAAACTCCGACCTCTTTACTATAAGTTTGGAAGGCGGCGTGCCTCAAAGAAAAACTTGGCATGCGGCTAGCGATAATTTAAGCGACTGGCATGCAGATTTAGGTTTGATTTTTTCGAGTGAAAGAGCTTACGTTACAGTAGAATGGAATTCTGAAATTCACCGAATTGCCCCTGATAATGCTACTCCTTTCCGTTTTATGGATGGCTTAGGAAGTAACGCTGTGGCTAGTCCTGATGGAAAGCACATTGCTTTTACCCGAGGCTCTTGTCGCAGTAGCCGCGAAAATTATGTGGGTCCGGCCGACCAAGAGATTTGGCTTTACAATATCCAGACTAAAAAATACACTCAGCTTACTAAGAATGAGGTGAATGATCTTCATCCACAATGGATGGATAATGAAAGCATAGTTTATACTAGTGCTCGTGAAGGCCGATATAACCTAAAGAAGATGAACCTTAAAGGGGAATCGGAATGGTTGACCAATTTTAAAGATGAGGGCATTCATGATTTTGATATCGCGGGAACTAAGGTTTTATATGCCCGCAAAGACCGCTTGTATTATGGTGATCTTTCATCTGCCTCGAGCGCTAAAGTTTTAAACATCGACCTTAAAAACGATTACCGCTTTTACCCAGAAGAACGTAAAACCATTCGTAACCAGATTAGTAATTACCGCATTTCCCCAGATGGCGAAAAGGTGGTAATGGAAAGTCACGGAGAGGTTTTTATTGGTTTATTAGACGATGAAAAATCGCGTACCGTAAACTTGAGCGATCATCCATTCTTTGACCGTGAGGCTCTTTTCTTAAATGATAGCACGGTAATTTTTAGCTCTGACCGTGAAGAAGGGGAATACCGCTTATTTGCAAGTCGTTCCAGCGACCCAAAAAAGACCGATCTCTTTAAAAGTCTTCGCCATAAAACCGAGGCTTATTATAGTGCAGATGGTGACCTTCGTGATGCTGTGCTTTCTAATAATGGTAAAAAATTAGCCTATTTAGAAAATGGTACTAAGCTTAAAATAGCGGAAGTTAAAGAAGACGGAAGTTTAGGTGCAACTGTTACTTTGGTGGATGCTTGGCACGGCGCAGACGGAATTTCTTGGAGTCCTGATGATCGGTATTTGGCCTATCACCGCGATGACTTAAACTTTAATACTGAAGTGTATATCCAAGCGGTGGATGGTAAAAGTGATCCGGTAAACATCAGTATGCATCCTGGTAGTGATTATGGTGCTACTTGGAGTGCGGATGGGTCTAAACTGGCATTTATCTCCGATCGAAATAATGATGATGCGGATGTTTGGTTTGTATGGCTTCAGCGCGAGGAATGGCTAAAATCGGAAGAAGAACGTGAAGAAGGCTATTACTTTGATGAAGAGGAAGCCAAAGAAGAAAAGAAAGACTCTAAAGAGGAGGATAAAAAGGAAGAGCCTAAAGTAGAATTGGTGCAAATTGATTTTGACAACATCTACGATCGATTACAACAGGTAACCTATTATAGCGGTAGCGAAAGAAGTGTATTGGTTTCTGAAGATGGTGAAACCCTCTATTTTACGCGTTACAGCATCAGTAGTAAAGGATCTGATCTTTACGAGATTAAATACGATGGATCGGATTTAAAACAGTTGACAAAGGGCGGGGTGAATCCGCGCAATATTCAATGGGATAAGGATAAGAAAGGTATTTATTATATCTCGAGAGGGAGTTTAAAGCATTTAAAGCTCGGTTCTAATAAGGTGACATCCTACTCTTACGAGGAGAAAATGGATTTAGATAAGCAAGCTGAGCGTGAGCAAGTTTATGCTGAGGCTTATCGCCTGATTCGTGATCGTTTTTATGATCCAGAATTCCATGGAAATGACTGGGATAAGCTAAATGACTATTACCGCGATTGGGCCTTGAAAGCCGCTACCGATGAAGATTTCAACTTTGTGTACAATCTGATGCTTGGCCGTTTAAATGCTAGTCACATGGGTATGTACGGCAGCGGCGAGGCTGAGGTTACTCGCGAATCTACAGGTCGTTTGGGTATCGAAGTAAGTATGAGTGGAAAAGGAGCAGAAGTTACTCGCGTTGTAGCCAATACCCCCGCTGATCGATCTAAGAATAATTTAAAAGTAGGCGATTTGATTACCCATATTAATGGGGAGCAATTGCAAGCTGAGAATAACTTTTACTCTTATTGGACGGCCACAAGTGGTGATCCGGTTTTAGTACAATTGGAGCGCGAAGGGGAAACTATGGAGATTGTGATTCGTCCTTCACGCAGTATTAATGGCCAACTTTACGAAGAGTGGGTGCAAAGTCGTAAAGCTTTAGTAGAGGAGTACTCCAATGGCCGTTATCAGGACTTTTCTTTGTCAATTTGTCTATGGCCCGTGTCATAAGGTTTCTTGCACCCTTCAGATTTCCTGTTGAAAGATGGTAGAAAGAAACGGTGACTTGAATGAGCCCCTGGACAAAAACCCT
>CATMQD010000192.1 GCA_950073045.1 uncultured Flavobacteriales bacterium
CAAAATTGTCTAAAACTGGAGTTTTGGTTTTACCTTCTGACTTTCCTTTGCTTGCACCGGAGCTACCAAATCGACTGCCTTCATTGCCAGAGCTGGCAAATTCGTCATCATCATCGCGATATGGGGTTTCGCTGCGTGGGCTTTTATCTTGATCCCATTCACCATCAAACATAGACTGGTACTCAACTTTCACACTATCGTAGTCGATATCATACTTGCGTAAAATTCGCGCAACAGGGTCATCGTCATTGCGAAGAATACACAGTAAAAGGTGAGAGGTACGTATGGTGCTGGAGCCAAAAAGCTTCGCTTCCAGGAAGGTTGTTTTTAAGGCCTTTTCGGCCTGACGAGTAAGGGGTAAATGTTTTTTAGTGCTTACCTGACCACTAACATTTGGGGCGCTAATCGCTTCAATCTGACGACGAAAGGCCGCAACATCCACTCCTAGGTCCTCTAGGATTTTGATGGCCGAGCCTTCACCTTCGCGGATCAAGCCCAACATTAAATGTTCGGTACCTATATAGTCATGACCCAAACGAATGGCTTCCTCCTTACTGTAACTAATCACGTCTTTTACGCGTGGGGAAAAATTCTCATCCATAATTCAATCTCAGAAATATTCTGTTTCGGGAAGGTACTAAGATTATGCCATTAGACCAGCCCGTAATCAAAAGTACTTTTTAGGGAATAGTTCCCCTCGATATGATCTCCGTTTTATCAACATCAATTGCCGGAAATTGTGAGTAAAATTAGGCTTTACGGGCACTGTGTCCCCCTTTCATAAGGTTATATTTGGCTTTTAGTAACCTTTATTTAAAGTACTGACAGTATGGCTGCAGATGAACGCATAATACCGATCAATATTGAAGAGGAAATGAAATCCTCTTACATCGATTATTCGATGTCTGTGATCGTGTCCCGTGCCCTGCCTGACGTTCGCGACGGTTTAAAGCCGGTGCATCGAAGGGTGCTATTTGGTATGTACGAGTTGGGAGTACTCTCAAATCGATCTTATAAGAAGTCCGCTCGTATTGTGGGTGAGGTATTAGGTAAGTTTCACCCTCATGGTGACTCTTCCGTTTATGATACCATGGTAAGGATGGCTCAACCTTGGAGCCTCCGGTACATGCTTGTGGATGGTCAAGGTAACTTTGGCTCGATTGATGGTGCCCCTCCCGCTGCAATGCGTTACACCGAGGCGAAGTTGCGCAAGATCTCTGAAGAGATGTTGGCAGATATCGATAAAGAAACGGTTGATACCCAACTAAACTTTGATGACTCGATTCATGAGCCGGTAGTTTTACCTACTCGAGTGCCAAGTTTATTGGTTAATGGTGCATCTGGTATTGCCGTAGGTATGGCTACCAATATGCCACCGCATAACCTTACCGAAACCATTAATGCCATCAATGCCTACATTGATAATCGCGAGATTACCATTGAGGAAATGATGCAGCATTATATTACTGCTCCCGATTTTCCAACCGGAGGTATCATTTATGGTTATGATGGCGTAAAAGAAGCTTTTGAAACTGGTCGTGGTAGAATTGTATTACGCGGTAAAGCAGAAATTCAAGAAATTAAAGGTCGTGAGGCAATTGTAGTTACCGAGATCCCATACTTGGTAAACAAAGCCGAAATGATAAAGAAAACCGCAGATCTCGTTAACGATAAGAAAATTGA
Organism: uncultured Flavobacteriales bacterium; assembly: GCA_950073045.1. GTDB lineage: Bacteria > Bacteroidota > Bacteroidia > Flavobacteriales > Schleiferiaceae > Croceimicrobium. Next base: position 1,684 of record CATMQD010000192.1, read on the forward strand.
GGGGATTGCGGATATTAAAGATGAGAGCGACCGTAAAGGTTTACGAGTTGTTTATTATTTAAAGCGTGATGCAGTACCTAATGTGGTGCTAAACATGCTTTATAAGTATACTCAGCTTCAATCTAGCTTCTCGGTAAATAATATTGCCCTTGTAAATGGTCGTCCGGTTCAATTGAACCTGAAGGACATGATCCACCATTTCGTAGATCATAGGATAGACGTTGTTATTCGTCGTACGAAGTACGAATTGCGCAAGGCCGAAGAAAGAGCTCACATTCTAGAGGGTTTAATTATTGCCAGCGATAATATCGACGAGGTAATTCAAATCATTCGCTCTTCAGCTAGCCCAGATGAAGCCCGTAGTCGTCTCGAAAAACGCTTCGAGCTTAGCGAGATTCAGGCACGTGCGATTGTAGATATGCGTTTACGTCAACTTACCGGACTAGAGCAGGATAAACTCCGTGCCGAGTACGAAGAGTTGATGAAGACCATCGAATACTTAAAGCGTATTCTTAATGAGGAAGATCTAAGAATGACCATCATTAAAGAGGAGCTAGAAGAAATTCGCGAGAAATATGGTGATGAGCGTCGCACAGACATCGACTATACCGGAGGTTCTCTAAGCATCGAGGATATGATTCCAGACGAAGAAGTGGTGATTACCATTTCTCATGCGGGTTATATTAAACGTACACCTTTAGCAGAATATCGTAAGCAAGGTCGTGGTGGGGTAGGACAAAAAGGAGTAAATACCCGGGATCAAGATTTTATCGAACACATATTTGTGGCCACTAACCATAATTACCTCTTATTCTTTACCGAATGGGGTCGTTGTTTCTGGCTACGTGTTTATGAAGTTCCAGAAGGTAGCAAGGCCAGCAAGGGAAGAGCGATTCAAAACCTCATTAATATCCCTCAAGACGATAATCTAAGAGCCTTTATTAATACCAAAGATCTTCGCGATGAAGAGTATGTGAATAATAACTTCATTGTAATGGTTACCCAGAAAGGGGTTATTAAAAAGACCAGCTTAGAAGCTTATTCTCGCCCTCGTTCTAATGGTATTAATGCCATTACTATTCGTGAAGGAGATACTCTTTTAGAAGCAAAACTTACCACCGGTAATGATGATATTCTTATGGCGGTTAAAAGTGGTAAAGCCATTCGCTTTAATGAGAATGCAGTGCGGTCTATGGGTCGTAACGCAAGTGGCGTAAGAGGAGTGAGTCTTGCAAATGAGGAAGATGAAGTTGTGGGTATGGTAACTATCCCTGAAGATCTTCAAGAGAGCACTTCTATTCTAGTAGTGTCTGAACATGGATATGGCAAGCGTAGTTCTTTAGATGATTACCGTATTACGAACCGTGGAGGTAAGGGTGTAAAAACTATTACTGTAAGCGATAAAACGGGTAACCTTGTTGCTATTAAAGCAGTAAGTGATGAAGACGATTTAATGGTGATTAACAAAAGTGGAATCATGATTAGAATCGGAATTTCTGAACTGCGTGTGATGGGTAGAGCTACTCAAGGGGTACGCCTAATTAACCTTAAGAAGAAGGATACAATCGCCTCTGTAGCGAAGGTACCAGCTGCCGAAGAGGAAGAATTAGAAGAAGGAGAAAACTCAGAAAACCCAGAGAATCCAGAAACTGGGGCTCAAGCCGCAGAATAATTTAGTCTCCATATTTTTTAAAACCTCCCCTAAATGGGAGGTTTTTTTATGATTTTTGCACAAACTCTGCATCTATGGGAAGGATCGGATTGTTGATTCTAACATGCCTTTTCTATTTATCTACCTGGGCTCAAAGTCCCATCGGTGGAACGATTAACGATTATGATGAACTGCTTACTCGCGGTCCGGGAGTGTGTGGCGATTCCATTGTGGTAGACGGACAAATGAACTACAGTGTCGGAGACCTTCTGTTTTTCTACAATCCAGGAGATGCCACATTCAGCACAGGAGACAATTCTAGCTTTGGCGATAGCCTTAATCTCAATACTAGTGGACGATACAAGTTTGCCTACGTTAGTCAGGTTAATACTCCATTATTAACCCTAGATAGAAGCATTGGAAACGACTTTGGTGCAGGAACCATGATTGTGAAGGTTCCCGAACTTGGACATGTGGAAGCCACAAGCGACCTCACCGCTCCAGACTATAATAATGGTGTTGGTGGAGTTTTTGTCCTCCGTGCGGATCGTCTAAAATTGACTTCGGATATCGTTTTAAACGAAGCCGGTTTTAAAGGGGGAAACACTTCACGAAACATGGGAGTTGGTTGTAGCAACATGGGCTACGTTTTCCCCGCTCTAAACAATGGCGGCGCTCCTAAAGGTCAAGGTATAACCAGCACTCCCACAACCATGGCAAATGGTCGTGGTCATATCCTTAATGGTGGAGGTGGCGGTAACAATCACAATGCTGGCGGTGGCGGTGCCGCTTCATCTGGTGCTGGAGGAAATGGCGGTGATGAATGGGGAGGTTGCGCAAGTACCGCGTCTAATGGTGGACTTGGAGGTCAGCCATTAATTGAAACTACTGGACGATTATTTTTAGGCGGCGGAGGTGGCTCTGGCCATAATAATGTAAGTGGTTTAAGTTCCGAAGGCGGAAATGGCGGTGGACTAGTAGTTTTACTGGTAGATACCTTGGAAGCCAATGGTGGTGAAATCTTCGTGAATGGCGGCGATGGAAAGTCCATGATTAACTCTGGTGCCGAAGGAGCCGGAGGCGGTGGCGCTGGAGGAACTGTTTTCCTATCCTTTAAAATGGTCGTGGGCATGATTGCCTCGCATTTAGAAGGAGGCGATGGCGGCGACGTTACCGGCGGCAATGCCGGTCCTGGTGGCGGTGGCGGAGGCGGCTTCCTATACGCCAGTGATCCTGCTGCATCAAATTATTCAGCAGGAGTGATACAAGGTTTTTCATTGGGCGGCCTTCATGGTAACCTTAGTAATGGTACTGCTTACGGCAGCACCGATGGTACTAATGGCAGTATGGCCCTAGATATTATTCCCAATTATCCTGTTCCCTTTGCCACTAGCGGTGGTGGGAATTCTAATTTCTTAGGAAATGATACTACAATTTGTGCCTTAGACTCTTTATTGCTGAGCGCCCCTCCTGGAGCAACTAGTTATTTGTGGAGCACTGGCGATACCTCTTCCTCTATTTTCAGTTCTGGGGCAGGGACCTATTGGGTGCAGTATAGTAATGGTGGTTGTCTTTTTTCAGATACCATCCGAATCCAAACCTTTAGCGGTGGAACAGGATCCTTTCTGGGTCCAGATAAAACCCTTTGTGCAGATTCAAGTATCAATATTAGCACAACAATCAATGGAACTTATATCTGGAGCACCGGCGAAACTACGCAGAGTATAAATGTGAATAGTGGAGGTTGGTATTGGCTCAATGTTAAAGTGGGTAATGCCTGCCCAGTGCGCGATTCAATATTTATCTCGGTAGATTCTTTCCCAAGATCGGCTATTGTTATCGACACCGCTATTTGCGCAGGAGCATCATACACTTTAGATTATCCAAGCGATTATTTGGCCTTCTGGCCAGATGGTTCTGCTGGACAATCCTATGATTTTAAAAATGATGGCGCTTTCGAAATCCGGGTGCAAAATGATAAAGGATGTGTGCGTTTTGATAGCGTGTACATCGAATTATTGAGCAATGATTCCATATTTGACCTATTCGATCCAAGTGATACCACGGTTTGTCTTCAGTATGGTTATGAACTTAATTTCATGCAGCTCCCGGGCGATGTTTTTTGGAGTGATGGACGTGGTTCTAAAATAAGAACCCTCTACCGAAGTGGAACCTATATATTACGCTACGAAGGCGATTGCCTAACCATTCGCGATACCCTTACACTAGTGGCAGAGGATTGTGATACCTGTGAGTTCTTTTTACCGAATGCCTTTTCACCGAACGGTGATGGCCTTAACGATATCTACAACCTTAAATCCTATTGCGATTTTGAAGAATTTGAGCTCAGTATTAGCGATCGCTGGGGAGAGCAAGTTTTTTACAGCAATGACCCAAGCTTCCAGTGGGATGGTACTTTTAATGGAAAAGATTGTAGTGAAGGAGTGTATATCTATGATCTCATTTACAAACTGCCTTTCAAGTTTGAAGTTCGAAAGCAGGGTAGTCTGATGCTAATCCATTAATTTAAGAAGTTCAGACAAATTCGATTAAAGTCTGAAGGCTTCTCCACATTAACAACGTGCCCACATTCGGGAATTACGGCCAAATGAGCATATTTACGGTGCTCTTTGTCTTCCAATAATTTCTGAATAGCCGGGAGAAACATATGGTCTTCATCACCCATAATATAAAGCGTTGGATGGGGGCTTTGCTTGGCGCGATGCCCAGAGAGCTTAGAATTGATTTCCGCCACCAATTTAAACCAGCGTATAAACTCCTTTTGATACAGTTTACGAGCTTCTTTAACAAATAGTATTCGCGATTCACGATGTTTCTTGCGAGGCATAATAATCCAAGCAAATAGCTTGTACAGCAAGATGTAGGGAACAACAGATTTAAATATCACACCCACCCGCATTAAAATTTGGGAGCGGAAGTTCATCTTTAAAATTGCACCACCTAAAATCATACTCTCCACTCGCTCGGCTTGTAGTTCGGCAATTTCCCGGATTATTATTGTCCCTAAAGAAATCCCTACAAAGTGACTTTTTTCAATCTGTAGATGATCCAGTACTTCGATTACATCAAGCGAGACATCCTTAAAGGTATAAGTCGGAAAGTGCTGATTAACAAGGTGGTCTTTGGATTCTCCATGGCCACGAAGGTCAATTAGTAACACGTTATATTGTGCCTTAAACTCGCGTATTTGCCGAAACCAAATGCTAGAACTTCCGCCGGCGCCGTGGATAAAGGTTACCCAAGAGCGACTTGGATCAGAATGTTCAAATTTCTTATAATGGAGCATGAAAATATAAAACAGGTGGACCCTTAAAGGTTCACGCTGCTAATTTGAGGCTTATTGATAAATTTGCCGCCAATACATGAAAAAAATCTAAAGCAATGGGAAGAGCTTTCGAATATCGCAGAGCTGCGAAAGAGAAAA
>CATMQD010000193.1 GCA_950073045.1 uncultured Flavobacteriales bacterium
CGGTATCGCCAATTCGAAATGCAACTCCATCGTCTACTGCTGCAGCTGGGAAATCAGCTAGGCGTTGCCAGTTTTGAGCATTGGCACCGCTGAAACTGAAGAGAAGTATGAGTAGAGCTAGTCTGATAATGATTGATTTTGCTAGCCTAAACGAATAAGTAGAATTCTTATTCTTAATACTGTTGGGAATCTTTATCCGAAAATTGCATGGCCACAAAAAGGATGAGGTAGGCCAAAAAACCAGTGCCATAACCTATTAAGGCAATTACAAACCCAGCTCGAATAATAGTGACATCTACTTTAATTTTGTGGCTTAGCCACTCCGCAACTCCAAGTACCATTTTTATAAATTTTAGATTTCTCTTTAAAGATAGAAATCATTCTTTTACTTTTTTAATTGTAGACTTAGCTCATGCGGGGCGTAGCCTTTTACAAAGCTGCGGTGCGCCGGACTACTATCCCAATTACTTATTCCCGTACAAAGCGGATAATAGGCCACCTCTCTTACTGGAACAATGAGATCTTGAAATTCTCCTCCATTTTCCTCACCGTCGATATCTTCTATAAGGATGTAATAGCAATCTTGGTGGAAGTTTAGATTCACATAATTATTCTCAGCAAACCAAAAGCGTACTTGTTCTGGGCGTAAGGGATTTAAATTATCCACATAACCCGTGAATGTAGTTTCGGGAGGATTTTGCCACATGCGAATGGTGTCTTCAACAAAATCATTCCCATTCCATATATCGTCGATAATTAGCGATTTATTGGAGTCGAGTAAGCTAAGTCGTAATCCATCTAGGGTAGCGGTATCCCCAGCAGCGGTAATTTTTAATACGCTAATAAAGGCATTGTCATAAGGGCAATGTTGGGCCTTGGAGATAAAGCCCAAAAGGAAGGGAATTAGAAGTATTATCTTGTTCATGGTGCTGAATTATAGCGTTCTAAAAAAAGAGTGGTAACCTGTCCGAAGTCTGTTTGATTACCAATTTGAGTAATGTTTATAATATCCACCATCAGATATTTTCCATTTTGGAAAGAGGACACTTTTGGGGCTTTTTTCATTTTTGAGAAATCGCCGAAACTCTGAATCTCTTTAGTTTTAACATCCGGCGTTTCTAACTCCATAGATTGTAGAACAATCCGGTTCGACCAAAATGAAGGATCACTAGAAATATTGAAGATGCCGCTAATACCCGGATAAATATAGATTTGATGAGCTGGATTTTTGGAGTAAAACCCACTGTTTCGATGTTTAAGGGGATGGCTTCTTAAGCCTTTAATCGTATAGATTGAGCTGTCACTTTTAATGCGATCAATGCTAAAATTACGAATCATAGAAACCTTTGCATCAGCAAAATTTCCAGAGATGCTAAAGAGTAGACGATATTCTTGTTCAGAACCTTGCGGGCTTAAGAAAGTGTCTTGGGGTGTGGCAAATAGGTAAGCGACTAATTTTTGAAGTTCGACAAATCGCTCACCTTCTAAAATAGATTGTTCCAATTCCTTGATGCCGAGAATTCTCTGCTCCTGACTAAGCTTATGCCATGCGAAGTATTCATGGTTTCGATCTTTAAACCAAATCTCTGGACCCCGTTCTCGGACAGGAATGGGAAGATCATCAGACTTTATTGCATCAACTTTCGAAACTAGGTACAAACTATCTAATAAGTTGTGGTAGTAGAGATAACTCGAAGTGCTATCGTGGTAGTAAACCAATTGAGAGGATTGCGCCAACTGAATAACGGAATCGGCTTTAGCCATTTTTTTTTGCGAAGCAGAATTATGTCGATATAATTGAGCCCGCAGAGGTAGGCCGTAAAAGAGGCCAAATAAAAATATATATCGAAAGTAAGGGGCTAAACGCATGGTTTTGAGTATTGCACAAATAATGTGCCTTTTTCGCTAATCATCCTCAAAACCTAATTATTTGGATTTTATTCTTCGGTATGCATTTCAATTTGTGACTGAAAGCGATTTGCTATCCTATTGAAATTGGTGATCAACAAATAGGAGATGAGCAGTTTTATGGTTTCGAAGCCTAAACTGAGATGGGGCCACTCATGATCCGGAACAAAAGCATTGCCATGCAAGTTCTCTTGAAAAAGGTTTAGGACCTTAGCGAGGAAACTTGGGAGGGTATTTATAAACAATAGACCTCCTGTTACAAATATGCCAAGCTTTAAAATATGGTTCGCCATTAAACCCTTCCAATCGATTCTATTTTCTTCAAAACCTTGGCTAAGCTTTAAAAGCTTTACCAGTCTATTGGCCCTTGCAAGGACAAAGAGCAAAACGGCCACTTGAAGTACAAATGAGATAACTATCAAGATTGAATTCCAATAATAGTCACTATTCATGCTAAAGCCTAAAGATCCTACAAAGGAGGTCGTAAAAGCACTAAGGACGTAAACTAGATATTGTAAGGCGAAGATTTTAATGAGTACGGTGAAGAGATCTTTGTAGGTCATCAGTTTTGTTTGACTAACGAATATATCAAAGAAGAGTATGTCAATTATATTTGAAGCGGTATAAAAAAGGGCAGCTAAAAAAACTGCCCTTCCAAATTTATTTACTGAATTTACTTTAATCCAATTTCGCGTAAGCGTTCTTCTAAAAACCCACCGGCGGTAATGTCTTCATAGGCTTTAGGGTTTTCATCATCAATACACTGTGGTAAACAGTCTAATGGCATCTCACTGCGAGGATGCATAAAGAAGGGTATGCTAAATCGACTTTCGCCCCATTTTTCTTGGGGTGGATTTACCACGCGATGAATGGTGCTTCGCAGTTTATTATTGGTATGCCGCTGCATCATATCGCCTACATTTACGATAATCTGTCCGGGTAAAGCGGTAACTGGAATCCACTGATTAGCCTTATTTAATACCTGTAAGCCATCAGCGGAACCGCCCATTCGCAAAGTGATAAGATTAATGTCGCCATGCTCGGCTGCTCGCACCGCATCCCTAGGTTCCTCGGTAATAGGAGGGTAGTGGATAGGGCGTAAAATGCTGTTGCCATTATGCACATGCGGATCGAAGTAATTTTCTTCTAATCCTAAATAAAGGGAAATGGCGCGGAGCATATCGCGACCAGTAGCTTCCAAAGTTTGATAGGCTTCTTTACCCACCGCGTTAAAACTGGGCAATTCTTTCACCTCTACATTAGGAGGGTATTCCGAATCAATCGGATCATTATCCTCTACATACTGACCAAAGTGCCAGAATTCTTTGAGGTCGCCAGTATTACGACCTTTTGCATGTTCTTTACCAAAACCGGTATAGCCTCGCTGTCCGGCGATGCCCTCGATTTCATACTGCTCTTTAATGTTTGTCGGAAGATTAAAAAAGGCCTGCACCTCGCGGTATAGGGCTTCCACCAGCTCGTCACTTAAACGATGATTCTTGAGAGCTACAAAGCCAATTTCTTCATAAGCTTTTCCTAGCGCCTCAACAAAAGCGGCTTTACGTTTTGCATCACCACTTAAAAAATCGTTTAAGTCTACAGAAGGAATAGTTTGAGACATGATGCTGTTTTTTGCAAATATAGTACAGTCCATCAGCCCAAGCGCTATGCCAGAAATCTATTGTGTTTAAGCCTAAAAATGCGGATTAGTACCAAGGCAAATCACTAATTTTACCTCACCTTATTTAAACCTCTCTATGAAATTCAATCGCAAAGGATTGACCGATCAGGAATTGATCGACTTTTATAAAGCCATTCTTTTACCCCGACTTATTGAAGAGAAAATGCTGATTGCCTTAAGGCAGGGGCGTATTTCTAAATGGTTTTCTGGCTATGGCCAAGAAGCAATATCGGTAGGGGCCACCCTCGCCATGGAGCAAGATGAATTTATGTTGCCCATGCATCGAAACTTAGGAATTTTCACCACTCGAGGTATTCCATTATATCGCTTGTTCTCCCAATTTCAAGGTAAGGCCAATGGCTTTACAAAAGGCCGTGACCGCTCTTTCCATTTTGGTTCGGTAGATCACCATTTGGTGGGAATGATATCGCACCTTGGTCCGCAAATGGGTATTGCTGATGGAATTGCCCTCGCCCATAAATTGAAGAAGGAAAGCAAAGTTTGCCTAGTTATTACAGGCGATGGTGGAGCAAGTGAAGGTGATTTCCATGAAGCTTTAAACGTAGCTGCCGTTTGGAAGTTACCGGTAATCTTTTTGGTAGAAAATAATCACTGGGGTTTAAGTACTCCTAGTGACGAACAGTTTGCCTTTAAGAGTTTTGTGTACAAAGCCATGGGCTACGGTGTAAAAGGAAAAAGTATTGATGGCAATAACCTTTTAGAAGTATACCATACTATACAGGAGATTAGTGCTGAAATAAAAAAGGATTCGGTTCCTTTTATTCTCGAATGTCGCACTTTCCGCATGCGCGGACATGAAGAAGCTAGCGGCACTAAGTATTATCCCGATGGCATTCAAGAGGAATGGGCAGATAAAGATCCGGTAGAAAATTACCGAGGCTTTTTATTGGATGAGGATATAATTAGTCCAGATGAAAATGAAAACATTACCCAAAGGCTAAAGCAGGAAATTAATGCGGCCTTTGAAGAGGCTTTTGCGGAAGAGAAAATTGTTTTCGATGAAGAAACCGAATTAAGAGATCGTTTTGCGGCTTTTGAGCCTGAAGAGCGCATGCCCTCTGAAGAGAAGGAAGATCGGCGATTGGTAGATGCCATTCACGATGCCTTAGACCTAAGCATGGAAAAGCATCCCAATTTGGTATTAATGGGACAAGATATCGCTAAGTACGGAGGAGTATTTAAAGTTACCGAAGGCTTGGCCGATAAATATGGATACGACCGTGTTCGTAATACGCCTTTATGTGAATCAGCAATTGTGGGTACCGGTTTAGGTCTTAGCATTAGCGGAATGAAGGCGGTAGTAGAAATGCAATTTGCCGATTTCGTTACCGAAGGCTTTAATCAGATTGTAAACAACTTGGCTAAAATCCATTACCGTTGGGGGCAAAATGCCGATGTGGTAGTGCGTATGCCAACGGGAGCAGGGGTTGCTGCCGGACCATTTCACAGTCAGAGTAATGAAGCATGGTTTACCCATGTGCCAGGTTTAAAAGTGGTTTATCCCGCCTTTCCTTCCGATGCCAAGGGTTTATTAATTGCGGCTATTGAGGATCCGAATCCGGTTTTATTCTTCGAGCATAAAGCCCTTTATCGCTCTATTTCGGAGCCGGTGGCAAATAATGACTATACTTTGCCAATCGGTAAAGCCCATGTAGTGCTCGAAGGAAATGCAGCGAGCATTATTGCCTATGGGGCAGGGGTGCATTGGGCCTTAGACTTAGCGGAGGAAGAAGGTTTGGATTTAGAAGTTATTGATCTTCGGACATTAATGCCATTAGATGAAGAGACTATTCTTGCATCCGTTCGTAAAACCCATCGGGCTTTAGTGCTTACTGAAGACACCGCATTTGGAAGTATAGCGAACGATATCGCCGCATTAATTACCGAGCAAGCTTTTGAAGCCTTAGACGCTCCGGTGCGTAGGGTGGCGAGTTTAGATACTCCAGTGCCTTTTGCCGCAGAGTTGGAGCAAGGTTTTTTGTCTAAATCGAGGTTGAAGGAAACTACCTTAGCATTGTTAGCTTATTAAAGCAACTTATTGAGCCCGCGGATGATACTTTAAAATAGTATCTCTTAATTGCTGTTGACTCAAATGGGTGTAAATTTCAGTGGTGGTGATGCTTTCATGACCGAGCATTTCTTGCACTGCCCTAAGGTCGGCACCGTGCTTTACAAGGTGAGTGGCAAAGCTATGTCGAAAGGTATGGGGAGAAATATTCTTGCGAATACCCGCCGAGGCAGCTGCATCTTTAACCAAATTAAAAATCATGGCTCGACTTAAAGCCGCGCCCCTTCGATTTAAAAACAGAATATCTTCGGAACCTTTTTTAATAGGTAGATGAATACGAACTTCCTCGCGATAGATGTTAATCATTTTTCGAGCGAGCGAATTTATCGGCACCAGCCTTTCTTTATTTCCTTTGCCCACAACGCGAATTAACTCTTCTTTAAAGAAGAGATCGGAAAGCCTTAATCCTACTAATTCGGAAACCCGTAATCCGCAAGCGTAAAGCGTTTCGAAAATTGCCACGTTGCGCATGCCCTCCGGTTTGGAACGGTCAATGCTATCAATCATTGCGGCTATTTCTTCTTCCTCTAAATACTCGGGAAGCTTCTGCTCCAATTTGGGTCCTTCCAACAGCTCAGCGGGATTTTCGCTGAGGTAGTCTTCTAGAATCAAGTATTTGTAAAAGGCTTTTAAGGAGGAGATTAATCGAGCCTGACTGCGTGCACTAATGCCGAACTCCTGCAATTCGCGCAAGCACTTTTCTAAGCGAAATAAATTCATTTGCAAGGGACCTAATTCCTCTGCCTCAAAATGGCGCGCTACTTTATCTAAATCACGCAGGTAGGCCTTAATGGAATTCTCGGCCAAGCCCCGTTCTAATCGGAGGTAGTTCTTAAATTCCTTTAAAGCGCTTTTCCACTGCATTTACGTAAATTCGACTCGCTAAAGATAGCTAATGAAAGTCGGCATTATCAACGGTCCTAATCTTAATCTTTTAGGACAAAGAGAACCAGAAATTTATGGCGAGCACGGTTTTGACTCCTATCTCGATCAGCTGCGCCTTAAATTCCCTCAACATAAA
>CATMQD010000194.1 GCA_950073045.1 uncultured Flavobacteriales bacterium
TTTTAAGGGCTTTCTAATGAGACTCCTTTAAAGCACCTTATTAAGCTTATCAAATCCAAAAGCCTTTCGGCCTGCGGCCTAGAAGGGCCTTTTTAATTCCCAAGGCTTCAAGCAAGCTTGGTCTCTTAAGATTATGTTCGCTGCGCTCCATGATCCCTTGGTGCTCCTTATTAAGGTTATCAAATCCAAAAGTCTTTCGGCCTGCGGCCTTGACGGGCTTTTTTTATTCCCTTCGGCTTCAAGCAAGCTTGGCCTTGGGAATAAAAAAAGCCCTTACGCTTCGCGTAAAGGCTTTTGGATTTGCGGAGAGAGAGGGATTCGAACCCTCGGTACCTTGCGGTACACACGCTTTCCAGGCGTGCCATTTCAGCCACTCATGCACCTCTCCATTAAAAAAATGAGGCTCATAGCCGTTTGGGGGCGCAAAACTAGAAAATATAATCAATAATTTAACGCAGAATTTATATTAAGCGGGAAATCTGCTTTAGTTTTGGGATTTGAAAGTGATGTCCAATAATTAAAGCAATACAGACGTTTCGCTTTCGAGCCATTTTTTTATTTTCACCGAAAATTTAATCAACGAACACTGTAATGAAAAGAGCACTCTCTATTTTGGCCGTACTAGCCATCATGTTTGGAACTACTAACTTGATGGCCCAAGAAGGAGCATCTGATGAATCCACAATGACTGAGGAAGTAGCAGACTCTAATGAAATGAAGTCTGATTCTACCGAAGCCGATACCATGGCTGCTGAAGAAGCTGCTGAAGCTCCAGCTGAGGAAGAAGCCGCTACTACTGAAGAAGAAGTAGTTGCCGACAAAACCTTCCACCAAGTATTGAAAGAAAAGTTCATTGAAGGTGGTGCAGAATTCATGGGTATTGTATTAATTACCCTTATTCTTGGTTTGGCCATTTGTATCGAGCGTATCATTTACTTGAACCTCGCTACCCCAAATTCTAAAAAATTATTAGCCTCTATCGAGAGCGCCTTACAAAGCGGTGGTGTTGAAGCTGCCAAAGAAGTTTGTCGTAACACTCGTGGTCCTGTAGCTTCTATCTTCTACCAAGGTTTAGAGCGTAGTGGAGAAGGAATCGAAATGGTAGAAAAATCTATCGTATCCTACGGTTCAGTACAAATGGGTCTTTTAGAGCGTAACGTATCTTGGATCTCCCTATTTATCGCCCTAGCTCCAATGCTTGGTTTCATGGGTACTGTAATTGGTATGATTGACGCATTCGACGCGATTGAAGCAGCGGGTGATATCTCTCCATCATTAGTAGCGGGTGGTATTAAAGTAGCACTTCTTACTACCGTATTCGGTTTGATCGTAGCGATTATCCTTCAGATTTTCTACAACTACATTATTGCTAAGGTTGATTCTATCGTGAACAACATGGAAGATGCTTCCATTACCTTAGTAGATATGTTAGTTCGTTACGAGAAAAAATAATTCAGCACGAAGATGATTGATACAGGAATATATATAACATACGCCCTGATCGGTATTTGTGTAGTTGGCATTTTGGGTTTCTCCATTGTTAACATCGCAAAGAACCCAGGCGGGGCTAAAAGTGCAGTTTTCGGTATCGTAGGTCTTATCCTTGTTTTCGTATTGACCTATGTTACGAGCGATGGCACTGATGCCACTACGGTATATGCTGATGAAGGCATTACCGAAGCCACCTCTAAAAGAGTGGGCATGGGACTAGGAACCTTTTACGTTCTTACTGCGGTAGCAATTTTGTCTATCATTTACGTAGAAGTATCTCGTTTATTCAGTAAATAATTCGACTATGGCAAAGCGCGCATTACCAGAAATTAATGCCGGCTCGATGGCAGACATTGCCTTCTTGCTGTTGATCTTCTTCCTGGTGACTACCACCATGGATGTGGATTCAGGGATCAACCGTAAGCTTCCGCCATGGGATGAAGAACAACTAGAAGATCCACCCCCCATTAAAAAGAAGAACATCTTTACGGTTCTTGTGAACTCTAGAAACCAATTATTGGTGGAAGATGAGTACATGGAACTCGAAGATCTTCGCGAAGCAGCAAAACGCTTCCTTAATAATAATGGTGACGGGTCTTGTGATTATTGCACCGGTGCGCTAAGAAGTCAAACTTCTTCAGACAATCCCGGCAAAGCAATTATCTCCCTGCAAAACGACCGTGGTACGAACTATAAAACGTACATCACAGTTCAAAATGAACTGGCGGCTGCTTATAATGAACTTCGGGAAGAGCTGGCCCAGCGTTTATACGGAAAATCCTACGATGACCTTGATGATAAGGCCAAAGAGGAAGTACAAAACGCTTACCCACAGAAAATCTCCGAAGCAGAACCGGTAAGTTTAGGATAATATGTCAAAGTTTAAAAAGAAATCCGGCGGAGGTACTCCCGGTATCTCTACCGCCTCACTTCCAGACATTGTATTTATGCTCTTGTTCTTCTTTATGGTAACTACCGTAATGCGGGAAGTAACCCTTAAAGTAGAGAACACCAAGCCTAGAGCTACCGAAATCAAGAAGCTAGAACGTAAGTCATTGGTAACCTACATCTACGTAGGAAAACCAAAAGATATGTACGCTAGCCAATTGGGTACCGAACCGGTTTTGCAATTGGACGATGCTATCGCCCGAGTAAATGAAATCAAAACCTTCGTAATCTCTTCTCGCGAGGAAATTAACGAACAAGAACGTCCCCTTATGACCGTTTCCATCAAAGCTGATGAAGACGTTAAAATGGGATTAATCACCGATATTAAGCAAGAATTGCGTAAAGCAAACTCTCTTAAAATCAACTACTCTACCCGTAAGGGAGAGGTATTTGGAGAAGATCGCTAAACTGATCTACAGTATTTGTTGAAGAAGCCGTCCCAGCATTGTTGGGGCGGCTTTTTTTTGGGGCCCTTGCTATGGTTTAAAATGTGTTATAGGTAGCTGAGGTACGATTGAATGGCTTTTCTCGTTTGGTTTATAAGAGGCTTCAGCCAGAAGCTTTTAAACCCTTTAAACCATATACCATGTTTAGCAAACGTAATAGCGCAGAGATCAATGCGGGTTCTATGGCGGATATCGCATTTCTGCTTTTAATCTTCTTTTTGGTAACTACCACCATGGATGTAGATGCGGGGATCAACCGTAAACTATCCCCCTGGGAGGATGAACCAAAGCCTAGTAGCGCCCTTATTCATGGCAAGAATATTTTCACCGTTTTAGTGAATTCCCAAAATAAGCTACTAGTAGAGGATGAGCTGGTAGACTTGCGGGATCTCCGTCAATTGGCCAAGGATTTCATCAATAACAATGGCGATGGCAGCTGCGATTACTGCCTTTCCAGTGCTTCCTTGCCAAACTCCTCGGTTAATCCACATAAAGCGGTAATCTCACTGCAAAATGACCGCGCAACCTCCTACGATATGTATATGGCCGTGCAAAACGAATTGGCTGCCGCCTATAATGAACTGCGCAATGAACTTTCTATGCGACGCTACGAAAAGGAATTTGATGCCTTGAACCCGCAACAAATGGCGGACATCAAAGCCGCATATCCCCAAGTAATTTCCGAAGCTGAACCGGTGGAATTATAAATGACTTAGATTAAAACCCTTTCCCTTAACGGTCTCTTTCTAAGCCAGTAGGAGACCGTTTTTTATTTGCTTAGTTTTCCCGTAATTGTAAGCCTGGGCTTTTCGTTATTGCCTATTAGTCATATTCCTATGCTTCGCAACTCTGCATCTCGAAATAGGGGATGGATTAGCGGTATTCTTTTGATACTGCTATTCCTGCCTAAATTCTACCTGAATCTCCCCGCTCATTCAGATGCTTCTATTCGTTTAGGACAGAATCTACTTTTCGATCATTTGCTGCAAGGCACAATCACTAATAGTGTGCTTCCCCATGGTACTTGGGCCTTTTTGCAATACCCTTTAGATATAGGGTCAAATTATTTTCTGGCAATTGGCTTTTACCTGCTTGTTAACCTTGGGATTTTATGGCGTTTGAAATCTAAATCCATTTGGCTACAAGCCGCCCTTTTTATACTCATACAGTTCACGGTAGGCTTGCGCTTCTTACCCTTAGTATTGGTTTTCCTCATTGCTTATCGTCCGCACTATAAATACGACTTATTGCTTTTATCCCTTTTACTGGGACTCTATCTGAACATTCGCTTGGCGGTTGGTGCCATTTTATTAGTGCTTACCCTGATTATTTTAATAAGTGATAGAGATAGCTTAAAAAGACTTAAGAGCAGACCGATAATGCTTGTGGCAGCGTCAATTTTACTACTGGCAATGGTATGGGCTCCTTATCACTTTAATCCCCTCGAGTGGTATCAGCATCAAGCCAGTATTTTCCGAAGTGCTTCTTACAATCTAAAAGCAAACTTCAGTCTTGTAAGTCAGCTGGGCCCAATGATATTGCTGGGCATAAGCCTGCTGCTCTTTTTTTACCATAAATTAAATCGCAGGGCCTTTTGGCTGATCTCAACTTGCTTTCTAATTGTTTCAGCCTATGTGTATAGCAGACCCGATCCTGGGACAGTTTATGTGGCTTTTAATTTTTTAGGGCCTTTGACCTTGGTGCTTTTACTTAAGACGCAGCGAAAGGAATGGAGCTTAGTCCTAAGCTTGCCCATCCTGATTGTCGGGCTACTGAGCTATGAGCACTTTTTCTTAAAGCATTCTTTTAAAATAAGTCGCTTTGATCCAATTTATGCTTGGACTACACTTTTTGAGGCGGGTAAGGGAATGGATCAATCTTATGGGCAAGATGGGGAGGGGGAATATTCGGTATTTCCATTTCAAATACAAAAGCTATCACAATGGAAAAATGCCCGGCCTATGCTGCGTCCGGAATATATAAGCTATGCTGCTTTAAGTCCAGGTTTAGACTCCTCTAATGCCGCTAATCTCGGAGCTAGCCTCATTGTTCATCCCGCCAATGCTAGGAGCTCTGGTGTTTTTCGAAATGATATCAATAATTATTACTTGCCTTTTAGTAATGCTTATTCGGTAGCTTATATCATAAGTAATTACAGCTTAAAGCTGATGAATGAGCAGTATTGTGAATACCAAAGGCAAGTAGAAGCCCAATCTCCAATTACTTATCGAGCCTTCTCCTTGGAGGAGCTAAAAGGGGGGATTGCTAGAGCCGACTTTCATGCCGCCGATACCTTAATTCTGCTGCAATCAAGTTCCCTGGCCCAAAAGGATTTAAGGGTAGAAATGAAATTGAGGAATGGACAGAAGATTCAAAAGTTAGTTTCAGCACGCAGCCTGCGCAAAGGGATCTTTGTGGATTACTTTATTCCCGCTGCTAATTACCACGATTCTCGTCTTAAAATCGACAGCTTGAAAGTAGTAGAATGATTTACATGAGCTATAAATGGAGAACTTATAGCTCATAAAACCGCCTATTTATGAGCTATAAATAATATATTTAACTCATGAACTGGAATTGGCAGCATAATAACTGGCCTAACTTTAAGTACCAGACCGCCGATTTTCAAGAGTATGAAAGTCAGTTTTTGGTTAACAGAGGCATGCTCGTAGGAAGCATTAAATACCTGGATGAAGATCAGCGGGTATTGCTTAAAATAGAGCTGATTAGTAATGAGGCGCATAAGACTTCCAAGATTGAAGGGGAGCTCCTAAATCGTGATTCTCTCCAGTCTTCCATCCGAAAGGAGTTTGGCCTTCAGGTTAAAAACCATCGGGCTACCGCTGCAGAGTATGGTATTGCGGAAATGATGGTATCTCTATACCGAAATTACGACCAAGCTTTAAACAAAGAGCTTTTGTTTAAATGGCATCGCATGCTCTGTGCTGGTCGTAAAGACCTTGACACGATTGGTGCCTTTCGGAAGCATGAAGATCCGATGCAAATAGTTTCTGGCCCCATAGGGAGGGAGCGGGTGCATTATGAAGCACCTCCATCGAGGAGTGTGGAAAAGGAGATGACTAATTTCCTGCACTGGTATAATTCCAGCCGAGATCAAATGGGTCGTAATAATCCGGTTTTACGTGCTGGTGTGGCGCATCTATACTTTGAGAGTATTCATCCTTTTGAGGATGGCAACGGTAGAATAGGCCGCGCAATTTCAGAAAAGGTATTGTCAGAGTATATCGGAGAACCAACCTTAATTGCGCTTTCCCAAATTATTGAGCAGGATAAGAATGAATATTACAAGTCACTGCATGAAGCCAGCATAAGTTTAGATATCAATCCTTGGTTACACTATTTTTCAAAGCTGGTCTTAGAAGCACAGGCTTATAGTCAGAAGCTTGTGGATTTGCTGATGGCTAAAACCACTTTCTATCAGAAATTCGATTCGCGTTTAAATGAAAGGCAAAAGAAGGTCATTGCTCGAATGTTTAAAGCAGAACCTAGAGGCTTTGAAGGAGGGCTCAGCGCGGATAACTATGTTTCCATAACGGGAACTTCTGCTTCTACTGCAACACGCGATTTACGGCAGCTGGCAGAAATTGGGGCTTTAATGCAAAAGGGTCAATTAAAGGGAACGCGTTATTACCTTAATTTGGATAAAGTCTATTATTTAGCAAATAAATCAAATTACTATTAATCAACATTCTGCAAAATATAGACTTCAGTTCTATTCATCATTTCTCCGATACTTTTTTCATGAAAAAAAAGTATCCAAAAATTCTAGGAA
>CATMQD010000195.1 GCA_950073045.1 uncultured Flavobacteriales bacterium
GGGATCCTCTTTGGCTCCCACGGGCATGGTAGGTAAAAAGTCCGCACCCTTGTAGGGATCGTTGGTTTTGGTACCCACCAATAACTTGAGGTCATTACCATCAAAACCATATAATACCACCGAGGTGGCTAAGGCAACTTGAAAGTTCTCGGATTGAAATTCGACATTCATGGTTTAAGGTGCTAATGTCAAATATACCTACTTTTGGTAATTACCACTCTAAGTCTTTGCGAAATACCGTGCCTTTAAAATGGGCCACTAGGTCACCGGCCTCATTTTGCACGCGTACTTCATAAATTCCAATGCTGCGACTTTTACGAATTTCACTAGCGGTGGCAATCATTTTTTCGCCCACCTTAACCGGTTTGGTATGAGAAATAGCGGTTTCGATAGATAGCGCCTGAGTACCATGGCCGTTGCTGGCAAAAGCCAAAGCCGAATCGGCCAAGGAGTAAGAGATTCCGCCGTGGGCAATTTTAAAACCATTGGTCATTTCTTCCCTTACCACTAGGCTTAGGCGGCAAGCACCCGCTTCGCAATGCTCCACTTTTATGCCCAGCCATTTGCTAAAGGCATCACCATTATACATGGTATCTACTACTTCCTGGGCGCTTTTCATTTTGAGTTCTCTTTCTCGGTTTTATCCACTTGCCTTTGCTCATAATCCGCCATCCGCTCAATGGCGGTAATTAAGATATCGAGCACCACATTATAATTATGCATCGCCGCGGGGTCATCTACATTAAGGTCGGCTTTTACAATCGCTAAGTTGCGCAGATCTTGAAAAACCTTGGGGCTTTCGGATACCTCTGGCAACAAGCTATCAGCATCGGCGTAAGCCTCGGTGCGCTCGGTAATTACCTCTTCTAAGGCCGGTCCAGGAATAATTCCCACCGGCATGCGTGCGGCTATAAAGGCATTTAGTAAAATCATTACCGAGTCTACTAATACCTCGTGCTGTTCATCGCTAAACTCTTCAGCTATATTGGTTAAGAAGCCCATTAAAAAGGGCTGATCTTCCATCACTCGGGCTACCATTTGCCCTTGTTCCTGCGGACTCATCCCCATATATTGGGTAATAGAATCTGCAATATGATCGTATTCTTTTCGCATTTTGCAAAGGTAGGGAGCCTAATTAAGAGCCCCACATCAGCGAGCGAAAATGAAATGCTATGCGCCCAATAAGTCCTGTAGCATAGAACTGGAATGCGGATCTAAGGTGAGTACTGGAATTTTGTAGGGATTGGTAATGATATTCTGATCGAAGTTTTTACCAAATAAGGTTCGATACGCTTCCTCACCTTTATTCATAATCGCGATTAAATCCGACTCTACTTCCTGAGCATAATCGATAAGGTATTTATCAAAGCTTGCCGTTTCCGGGGCGAATTTAACTTTAGTTGGAATATTACGTTCGGCGAAGAAGCTTTCGGCATAGCCCGCAATTTGGTGACTTAAATTTTGCTTACTGCGGCTAGAGCTCCACGAAGCGAGAATATGAATTTTAGAACCGAGCGCTTTGGCAATCACGGCGCTGGCTTCCAAAACCCGGGGGTCTTCATTGCGCAGGTCGATCGGAATTAAAATATTATCCACTTTATCGCTTAAGCGGTATTGCTCTTGAGTGATGATAAAAGGAGTGCTGGCATTAGTAATCACCTTAAGGGCATAGCTTCCAAATACCTTTTGACTGCCCTTTGCGCCATGGGTGCCCATGATAATTAAACCCGAAGAACTCTCCTCGGCGAAGGCGCCAATATCTTCAAATATGCTACCGCGTTTAACCGCAATGTGCCATGGACAATCGTTTAAAACTACTTCCTCTGCAAGCATGGTTAGCTGTCGCTCTAAATCCTTTACCTCTTCTTCTGATGCGCGCTTTCCTGCCACATGAAAAAGTAAAAGTTCGGCATTAATCTTTTGGGCCAAATTATTGGCGTAGCGAAGGGCGTGCTTGGTAACTTCCGTGAAGTCAATAGGAACTAGTATGTTCATTTTCCAGTTGTTTGTAAATTTGATCTAGGTTATGGGCTCTGGTATCTTTTAGCAATTGCTCTATTTCGGGAACTTGGTAATGATGTTGCCCTAAAAAGCTAATTTGAAAGTGCCACCATTCGGGATCTTCAAAACTTTGACCTTGCTCGGCAAGCTCCTTACGATATAAGTCTGCTTTTTGAAAGTACTGCTCGGTACCCAAATAGTATAAATCTGCATCCTTAATTATGCGGCCGCCAAGATTTTGAGCGGCTTTTTGAATATCGGTGGCCAGAATAATTTGATATATCCTTTCCTGTCGATCTTCTGACAGCCCCTCCTCTCTGAGGATCGGTTTAAAAAGCTGCCAAGATTTTTCTTCATGGTTCAGTGCAGATTCCAAATGGCCCATATCATGACCCAGGGCCGCTATTTGCAAGTCTTCCTTGGCAAGGCCCTCAATATTCAATTGGGCACAAATAATACCTACCGCCTCTAAAACCTCCTGAACATGGGCCCAGTTATGGTATAGAGGGAAATGGTTTTCCTGGTAAAAGTCGTGGCATCTTTCTTCAAGTCTGGCGACAATTGACATCAAAATGGGTTTTGAGAATGCCTAATGTACTAAATACTACCTTTCGAGCACTTAAACCCAGTCAGTCAAGCCATTAAATACCATCAAATCCTAAGGTGATACTTTAAGATTCTTCCATTATTTCTGGTCCGGAGGCTAGGTCTTCTTTCTTAATCTTTTGGATAAAGAAATCTTCTAGCTCCTTAAGGGTTTGGGCATTAGTATGAATATCCTTAACCACTTCCCCTTTGTCTAGAATAACAATGCGTTCACAAAACTCGGTTACATGTGCTAAATCGTGACTCGAAATAAGCATGGTGATATCCGTTTCACGATCGAGTCTTTTCAATTCATCGCGTAAGCGAAATTGAGTGGAGGGGTCGAGATTAGCAAAAGGCTCATCTAAAATTAAAATGTCTGGATTACCTAGCAGGGCACCCACAACACCTACCTTCTTCTGATTCCCTTTGGAGAGGTCGCGGATGTACTTCTTCTTGCCTCGAATTTCACCGGCAAAGAAATCTTCATAGCGGTTTAAATGGGCCTCCAAATCGCCGTGAGACATATTGTGTAGCTTGGCAATAAACTGGAAGTACTCATCGGGAGTAAGGTAATCGATAAGGAAGCCCTCATCTACAAAGCTTCCCGTAAAATTCTTCCAGTCTTCGTTTTTAGAAACATCCTCCCCTTTACTCCGCACTTGGCCTTCGCTTGCCTTAATGAGGTCGAGGATTAAACGGAATAAGGTGGTTTTCCCAGCCCCGTTATTACCTACTAGGCCTAAGGATTGTCCGGCTTTAAACTCCAAATTTGGAATGTTTAAAACACATACCCCATTATATACTTTCTTAAGTTCTTTTACTTCAATAATACTCATGATTGTATGTTTTAGTCGTGCTGACGATAACCCTCAGCGTTGATGTATTTTTTCTCTTTAAAGTTCTTGATGGTTTGCTTGATAAAATAGCGGTGGGTAGCTAAGCCAATGAATCCCATGGCTGCCATTACCATTAATCCTGCTTGAGGTTTATCAAATACATTAAAAGCTTGGAATAAAAGCAATGGAACCACCATTAGTGGAATAACAATTACCCATTGTGCGGCGCCGGTACCCTGGTAATTAAAGGCCGAACCTTTACTTAGGTCGATGGGCTTCTTATTATAAGTACTGGCAAAAAGTAGCACCGCACTGTTAATGCCCATATTGTATATAAAGGTGGCGGTATTAATGCCCAGTACTTTTAAAATCAATTCGTTGGCTGGCACATTCTCGGGACCGGCATAAGTGATTCCGAAATAAACTACTGGTAAAGTAAGAATGTACATGACCACCGCACTAGCTACTAATAAGTAGTATTTGGATTTATAATAGGTCTCCATTTCATAGGCCCGGGTAAGGATTCCGTCGAAGTAGGAGCTTTCCCAGCTTACTAAAAACTGACCGTAGTTGATCATGAAAATACCGGTAGTGAAAATACCCACGAACAATAACCAGGAGTAACCCTCTACATAGGTTTCTTGAGTGTAGAAAATAAGGCCGTACAGAGCAAAGAAAAAGCACATATAAACCACTGTTTTGGTGCGCTTATTCCGAACGATAAGCTTTAGCTCATTAGCGATCATCATTCCTAGTGGACCTCGGTTTTCTAGGAAAGCAAAGCGTAAACTACTGGCTTCTTTCGCTTTGGTTTGCCAACGATCTAAATGGGTCATCCCCAAGAGGAAGCGGTAATTTACTTGGTAAACAATTAAAGCTAGGATTAAGGGCCACCAAGCTAAATAGTGGCTTTGCGCTAAAGGAAGAAAAAGCGCGGTAGAAACCTCTGTAAGGTCAATTACTTGGAAAAAATGCAAGGCATATAAGCCGCCTAACAGAAGCACTATAATCCAAAATATTTGGGCCTTTACCGCTAAAACCCGCTTTAGGTAAATAGCTAAAAAGTGATTGCTAAGCACTACCCCTAAGGTGGCAATGGGCCAGATAATGGTATGCAGGGTGCTGTACTCATTTGGGATTACCCGAATAGCCCAAGGAATAATAAAGAAGAGCGGAATAAGATTAAAGAAATTGAAGATAGAGCTCTGCAGCAAGAAGTTTACAATCTTCTTTTTGGAGATGGGTAAGCTTAAATAATGCTGTACCGAAATCACATTAAGATCCTGCAGGAAAAACCGCATCACTAAATCTGCCAGCAGGTACATTAAAATCCCGCCTGAAAAAATGGGGGTTAAACGCTCCGCATCGGGGAAGCCTTCTTCTAGAATTTCTTTCATAAAAACTCCTAGCGATCCGAAGATGGCCATGAAGTAAATTGCCGCTAAACCTAATAAGATCTTTATCGCCCAACCTTGTCGGAAGAAGGTACTGCGAAAAGTTTTGGTCCAGCGGTGCCGGAATAATTGTAGGTACATGCTAATTGATTTGCGTAGTTAGTATTGACTCGCCGTTTAAAATTACAGCAATACCCGCAAATAAAGGCAAGTCCCTGATCTTTAGCTAGAAAAATTTTCGATCCTCACGGGCCATGCGTCTTAGGAGCACCGAGGCGCGGTAACGATCTTCACGGTAATCTTCGTAAAGTTCATCGAGCGTGGCCAGTACCTTCTTAATTCCAATCTCATCGGCCCAAGCCAATAAACCCTTAGGATAGTTTACTCCTTTGGTCATGGCCAAATCAAGATCTTTCGCCGTGGCAATGCCTAAGTGTAAAGCATCGGCCGCTTCATTAATAAGCATAGCCAGTACCCGGTTAAGAATCTGTTGACCTAATTGCTCATCCTTAGTCGCTTCTGGCTGGTTGGCACCATCGCGGTAATCGTAAAAACCACGACCGGTTTTTCGGCCCAATAAGCCGGCTTCTACCAAGCGTTTCTGACTAAAATTTGGACGGTAACGGGGATCGTAAAAGAAAGCGGTAAACACACTTTCGGTTACGGCGTAATTCACATCATGACCAATAAAATCCATTAAGGTAAAGGGTCCCATGCGGAAGCCTCCTAATTCGGTCATGGCCCAATCGATGGTAGCGATATCCGCCACCCCTTCTTCGTATAAACGCACTGCTTCGCCGTAAAAAGGACGGGCTACTCGATTAACAATAAAGCCCGGTGTATCCTTGGCTAATACGCTTACCTTTCCCCAAGAGTCGATTAAGCGACGGGCTACAGAAACTACTTCCTCATCGCTGGTAATAGCGGGAATAATCTCCACCAAAGGCATTAAGGGCGCGGGATTAAAAAAGTGGATGCCCATTACTCGCTCCGCTTTATTGCAAGCTGCTGCAATAGAAGCAATAGAAAGGGAACTGGTATTAGAAGCGAGGATCGTATCTGGACCACAAATTTCCTCTAGGTTCTTAAAAAGCTCCTTCTTAATATCTAGGCGCTCGATAATCGCTTCGATTACCAGACCCGAATTCGCTAGTTCGCCCAAGTGATTCTCATAGCGAATACGCTTTAAGATTTGCTGATCTTCGCCTTCGGCTAAACGACCTTTCTCGACTAGTCGGGCTAATATTTTGGCATGTCCCGCTTTCGACTTCTCTAAAGCTGCGGTATGATTATCGACAATCACCACTTGGTGTCCATTTTGCGCCGCCACTTGGGCAATACCTGAGCCCATGGCACCTGCACCCACAATTCCAATTTGCATAATCTCTTGTCTTTTTAGGCTTTCGCCTGATACCTTATTTATACTATTCCCCTTTAAATTCGGGTTTGCGTTTTTCTAAAAAAGCTGCGGTACCCTCGCGGTAATCGTAGCTATGTCCGCATTCGGTTTGATACTTATCTTCTAAGGACAATTGAGCTTGTAGATCGTTTTGATAAGTAGCATTTAAAAGCGCTTTGGTACGGGCTAAAGCCAAGGTTGGCATTACACTAAGCTTGCTCGCGGTTTTTTGCGCTAGCTCTATATATTCCTCGGCAGAGGCCGATTTATAGATCATTCCCATTGCTTCTGCTTCGGTGGCAGAAACTTTATCGCCCAACATCATTAGAGCTGAGGCTTTTTGCATACCCACTAATCGGGGAAGCGTGTAGGTACCGCCACTGTCTGGGATTAATCCAATTTTAG
>CATMQD010000196.1 GCA_950073045.1 uncultured Flavobacteriales bacterium
CCGAGTAACGACGCTGCTTGCGAATCGATCGAATGTTTGCTTTCATAGATGATCACTTTAATTGTGGTCAACCTATATCAGGCACGCACAAAAGTCTCACTGCCCACGTCTCATCTCTCACATCTAATTTGTACAGCCCCCAGGCTAAACTTACCTTTAGCGCTCTCAAAAAAGCAAATATGCAGCATATCCAAAACTATATAATGGGCGAGTGGGTCTCCGGAGAAGGAGAGGAGCTAATTGCCCGCGATGCCATCCATGGAACAGAAATCGGCGTGGTGTCGAGCGCCGGACTCGATTACAAGGCAGTACTAGACTACGGCCGTCGAGTAGGTGGTTCAGCTTTACGTAAAATGACCTTCCAAGAACGTGGCCTTATGCTTAAAGCTCTGGCTTTGCACTTGGTAAAAATTAAGGATCAGTTTTACGAAACGAGCTTTAAAACTGGAGCCACCAAAATTGATTCTTGGGTAGATATCGAAGGTGGTTTTGGAAACCTCTTTGCCAATGCCTCTCTGCGTCGCCAGTTTCCAGACCTTCCTTATTATGTAGATGGAAATTACGCGCCACTGTCGAAAAATGGAACTTTTATTGGTCACCATATTATGGTACCTAAGCGCGGGGTGGCAGTGCACATCAACGCTTTTAACTTCCCAGTATGGGGAATGTTAGAGAAAATCGCGGTGAATTTAATGGCGGGTGTGCCGGCGGTGGTAAAACCTTCGGAATACACTTCTTTCTTAACCGAGCATGTAGTACGCGAAATCATTAAATCGGGCATTTTACCAGATGGAGCTTTACAGTTAGTTACTGGTTTGGGTCGAGGTATTCTCGATCACGTGGACACTGGTGATACCGTAACCTTTACCGGTTCGGCCGCTACGGGTAAGAAATTGCAGGCTTTACCACATATAATTGATCGCTCGGTAACCTTTAACCTAGAGGCCGATTCCTTAAACGCTTCTGTATTAGGTCCAGATGTAGAGCCGGGTATGCCCGAGTTCGACATATTCGTGAAGGAAGTACAGAGGGAGATTACAACTAAAGCCGGACAAAAATGTACGGCTGTGCGTCGGATTCTAGTGCCCGATTCAAAGATTGATGCCGTTCAAGAAGCCTTAATTTCACGATTAGAACGCACCGCAATTGGCGATCCTCGTAATGAGAAAACCCGCATGGGCTCTTTGGCAAGTACCATTCAGGTAGAGCGATTAGCTGAAAATATTGCCCGACTTAAAAACTCACAAGAGGTAGTTTATGGCGACCTCCGCGATTTTGAAGTAATGGGCGCTCAGAAAGAGAAAGGAGCCTTTGTTAGCCCTACGCTCTTTAGAAACAATGATCCATTTAAAAATACCGATGTTCACGAAGTAGAGTGTTTCGGACCCGTGTCTACCTTGATTCCTTACAAAAACCTAGATGAGGCGGCCGAGCTAGCCAATATGGGTAAAGGCTCCTTGGTGAGCTCCATTATTACTGCCGATGATAAAATTGGTCGTGAATTCGTAGTGGAAGCAGCGCATATGCACGGTAGAATTATGGTGCTTAATGCTAAAAGTGCCAAGGAAAGCACTGGCCACGGTTCGCCAATGCCATTGCTAACGCATGGTGGCCCCGGTAGAGCAGGTGGTGGTGAAGAAATGGGTGGTAAACGCGGGGTGCTGCATTATTTACAGCGCACCGCTATTCAGGGTCACCCCGATAGCATTACCGAAATCACGCAAGTTTATCAACCGGGTGCCAGTCGACCAGAAGCCGAGAAACACCTTTTCCGTCAGCATTTTGAGGAGCTGAAAGTAGGTGATACCGTTTACACCCATCGCCATACGGTAACCGATGCGGATATTGCCAGCTTTGCTCAGGTGAGCGGCGATAATTTCTATGCCCATGTGGATGCCACTTCTTTGGAGGGAACCATTTTCGAGGGTAAAGTGGCGCATGGCTACTATGTATTATCCAAGGCAGCCGGAATGTTTGTGGATCCCCGCAAGGGACCTGTTTTACTTAATTATGGTATTGATGAATGCCGCTTTACTAAGCCGGTTTATCCTGGAATGACCATCGGGGTGAAATTCACGGTGAAGGAAAAGATCAATCAGGAGAAACGCAGTGAGGATGATATTGCAAAGGGCATCGTAAAGTTCAATGTGGATGTTTACGATGAAGAAGGCGAAACCGTAGCATTAGCAACCATCCTGACCATGGTTAAAAAACTCGACCAGTCGTAGAAAATACTAAAGTCAAGCTCCTAGGGCTATTCCCAATGGGGCTTGGCTTTTTTTAGCTTTCGCTGATGGATGATTGCATTAAAGTTTGCCTGACCTGCCAACATCATAAACTGGAACTAGAACGAGGGGTACTCTGCGCTTTGGTAGATGAAAAACCTGATTTTGATAGGACTTGCCCAGACTTCGAGCTCGATAAAGAAGCCGAAGAAAGGGAATATCAAAAGCAATTGCGGTATTATAGTGTTGAGGAATTAGAGCATGAGCCCAATCCAGATACCCAAATATTTATGGCTTGGGTACTGGGCATTCTTGGAATAGCAGCGATTATAGTTAATATTTCGGGCTATAATTTCTATTTAAAATTAGGGGCCTTTAGTTTAATCTATGCCGCGGTAAGCGCTTATCGCAATGCGGTTAAAATGGAGGAGTATATGAAGTCTAAAGGGCGGAAGCCAGAATAGAGCGAATGCTCAATAAAGGGTTTAACTATGAATACTATCTGGAAAACAAAGGCACCGGAAGCACCCTATTATGCGGTGATCTTCATTTCTCAAAAATCGGAACACTTAGAAGGCTATGCGGAAATGGATGAGCGCATGATGGCGAAAGCTCAGGCCCAAGATGGCTATTTGGGTTATAGCTCAGCGGGAGATGCGAAGCAAGGTATTTTTATTTCATATTGGGAAAGTGAAGCGGCCATCGAAAAGTGGCGAAAGGACCTTGAACACCGCGAGGCTAAAGCGGGCGCTAAAGGATGGTACTCTTATTATCACAGCATGATTTGCAAAGTAGAAAGCAGCCGCGAGCACGGTAGCTTTTTACCTTTAGCTTAATAGTCTTGAATTAATACGTCTGTAGGAATATTGAGGCTTCTACTAAGCTTTCGAATCATTTCTAAATTCAGCTTACGCTTTCGATTTAGCACTTCACTAACTCGGCTTTTAAATCCTATTAGGGAGGCTAAATCTTTCTGCTTCAGATTCATTTGCTCCATCCTAAATTTAATGGCTTCTACAGGGTCTGGAAGTTCAATGGGGAAGTGCTTATTCTCGTAATGTTCTATAAGAACAGATAGAATTTCGAGCTCTTCACCTTCCGGGCTATCAGCTTTGGCTTCAAAAATTTCCGATAGTCGCTTTAGAGCATTTTGGTAATCCTGTTCAGTGCGTATTGGAGCGATATTCATTTTAAATGGAGCTTGCGTCAATTTTATCATATTCGGCATGGGTACCAATAAACCGGATCCAAATTATTTGGAAATCAAAATTGCATTTGACGATTAATCGGTATTTATTGCCTTTAATATTGAAAACCACTCTGCCTTCACCCAAAACGCTTGCGGATGGATAATATCTTTTAATATCATGGGCATTGGCCCAATTAGCTTTATCCACTTCACGATGCCAAGCTTTTAAGGCTTGGATGCAGTCTGGATGCTTATCCCAAAACTCGCGAAGGGTTCTTTTAGCTATGATTCTCAAAACAAAGGTATTGATAAAAAGTAAATGTTCCCGTTTCGGGAACATTTATAATGAAAAAAAATCGCTTTACTAGAATTTGTAGCTCAGGCCTATATTTAGTCCAATACTACTAAAGGGTAAACTGTGTTTCACTTCACTGGAGGGTTCATCTGGTGAGTCAGGAGAATTGTAGTCAACAGTATTTTCTTCAACAAATTCAACTTCTTTATCCTCAGTTGTGAGGCTATGAAGTCTATTTTCACCGTTAATCATGTATTCAGTGACTAGGCCTTTGCTGGGCGCATAAGACATGCTAATTATATTCAGTTCAGCGTAAAGGTCAAGGTCCCTATTAATAGCATAATTAGCACCCATACTCGCCGAAAGGCCCCAGGATATTCCACCAAAAACCTGAAAGTTAGATCTATAATGGGAGAATACAGATTTGGACTCTCTTCTGAAATTGACTTCCCCAATTCCAGCTATTAAGCCCATTTTAGCGTAAGGGCTGATTGTTCTGAACTTAGCTTTTAAAACTAAGGAAGGGTTTATCCGATACATTTGAGCGGAAAGTTCATAATTCACTTCAGAACTGTTGGGGTTGGTGCTGGAGGCTAGATAATTAAAATCAATTTCAGAAGTACTACCTAATAAATAGGAGGCCCCTAGTTCGAGGCCGAAGTTCCTATTAAAAAGATAGCCAATACTCCCTTGCACATTAAAACCTTGGCCAAAAGGTATATTACCCCGTTCTTCCCGGTAGCTATCTTCCATTCGGGTATAATTATAGAAGCCGTACTCAGTTAGGTTTTGAGTGGCCATTGGTAAATTGTAACCCGCTCCCAAGCTGGCATAAAGCTGCTGAGCGTTTAATTGGGTATTAAGTAATAACAGCAGGGCCGCCCAGAGGTTGGCGATGAAAACAAGCTTTTTAATAGCGAATGATTAAGGTTATAAACAAATGAAAGCGCTTTTTTAATAAGCCGCAGGTCGAAGGTACGGCCGAGAAAAATTTCTACAAACGTTTAAAAACGCCTTTTAAAACAGGAGTTTCAAACTCTTTTTAGTACACGTTTCAAATCTTGCGCTAGCATATATCAGCCAAAAAAATCAGTTATCAACGATAATCCTCCGACCTAAAAAACATGCCAGAGCCCACGAAATTATCAGCATCGCGCCAAGCGGGCATCCAACTGTAGCGGGCCATATGATCGGCTCCATCTTTATCGTCTACCCCAATGTTTAAACGTAAACTCTGCCAATCTTCACCTTGCAAACTGCGCACATAGCTTAGAGGTATGGCCAATTCGCCCTCATAGCCGTAATCGGTTTGGAGGCAAATCATTTTGGTGCCTTTCGGCAGATTATCGCGGTATTTCACCGAAGGTGTTTTGGCATTAGCCGGACTTAGTTGCTGCACAAATTCGGTAGCGTACCATTCGTAGCCCACGCTAACTGCTGCTCTACTCATTTTTGAAGCATTGGCGATAATACTCAAATTGTCTTGTCGCCAAGTAGCACCTTCACCATAGGACTCAATTAGGCTATCCTTTACTCGGGCGGCTATATAGATATAGTCTTCATCGTAGCTTATATCGAAATCCATTTGCATTTCGCCTTCATGCTCCTCGAAATGATAAGCTAATTCGCCCCACTCCTTAGTAATACCATCAATGCTGGGACTTTTCTTAGCCTTTTTTAAGTCGAATGATTTTAATGGTTTGAGCTTAAAACTATAAGGGTACTTTACTAAGGCTGGTTCGCCATCAGCGCCAAGCTGCATTTCTACTTTTAAAGTGGCGGGCTCTAAGCTCCCTTCGCCCTTGGCTAATAGTTCGAGCTCTAAAAAGGCTACGCTATTCGGTGCGATTTCAAGCTTTTGCTTTTCGCTGAACAGTGCCAGGTTCGAGCTGTTCTCGGTACTACAACTAATGCGCATGGGAATATTCTCATCATTAGTCACCTTTACCTTTAACTTACCTTGCGTAAAAGGCGCAGACTCATTATAAAATAAGGGCTCAATTTGAATGGGGGATTGAGCGCTGAATTTTTCAATTAAACTCTTGGTCTCTTCGGTAACAACGTCTTCGGTCCAAATGCCATTTAAGTCCAAATTCGCCATAATAGGACCATTATCCGTCATGGTTACCCACATCATATGATCGAATTCGCCAAGCTCCGCACCACGTAGGCCAGAACCACCACCGGTAGTGGCAAGGGTAAAATACTTACCATTATTTCTAGTGCGCTTTACATAGCGGTGTTCATGCCCAGCATAAACGGTATGATTGCGCTGCGCCAGTAATTCCTCCATATCATTCCAACGTTTGGTGTCTTTCTGATGCCAAAGCGGTTGATGCATAAAAATCATGGTCCAGCGTACTTCTTTATTTTGCTCCAATACCTTTTTTACATACTTAAACTGTTCATCCGAAAAGGTTCCACGGCCGGCGCCTCTCCTTTGGTCTTCGGAGTTGAGGCAAAGGAAAAGAACATCCTTATAAGTAAAGTGATAATAGGTGGCCCCAAAGCGCTTCAGCCAAACCTCTTCCATCACGGCATTGGTGATATCATGGTTTCCGGGCACGTAGAAAAAGGGCATTTCTAAATGGTCTACAAAAGATTCAAATTCATCCCATTGTCTGCGTAGCTCGGAAGTGTCTAAGGTGTAGCCCTCGATGAGGTCGCCCACACTCATCACAAATTCGGGTTGCATTAAATTAAGTTTGTTCACTCCATCCATAAAAACCCCTGGCCGGTGACCTCCCGTACGATCGGTTACTATCGCAAATTGAAAGCGGCAAGGATCATTTTGAAAAGCCAGGTGGTTATAAGGTTGTGAGTATTCACTGCTGTCCCTCGAAAAGCTAAACTGATCCGAACATTGCTCTTGGCCAAGTAATAGACTGCTAATGAAAAGGCTGAA
>CATMQD010000197.1 GCA_950073045.1 uncultured Flavobacteriales bacterium
GTAATTAAATACTAAGCTCTTCCAATCTGGGTGGTAACCCTTGCGGGGATCAGGATGCTCATACACACAAGAACCATCAAAATTACCTAGGCCGTGCAGGTCGTTAGGGAAATGTGAGGGAACCCAATCGAAGATTACTCCAATATTCGCTTGATGAAATTGATCGATGAGGTACTTTAAATCCTCGGCGGGACCAAAGCGACTGCTCGCTGCGAAGTAGCCAGTAATTTGATAACCCCAGCTAGGTTCGTAGGGATATTCCATTACGGGCATAAACTCTACATGGGTAAATCCTGCTTCTTCCACATAGGGAACTAGTTCCTCCGCTAATTCGCGATAGCCTAAAACATCACCGTTTTCTTTTCTTTTCCAAGAAGCTAGGTGCAGCTCATAAACACTCATCGGAGCTTGCAGGCTATTCTTGCCTTTCCGAATTTTCATCCAGGCTTCATCTAGCCATTTATGAGCGCCACTTGCACTTACAATGGAAGCAGTACGAGGCGGGTGCTCCGCCTGACGAGCATAGGGATCTGCTTTATCAAAGCTTTGTTGGCTATCGGCATTGCGAATTCGGAATTTATAAAGGTCGCTAAGCTTTACCCCGGGAATAAAGGCTTCCCAAATTCCGGAACTATCCCAACGCACTTCTAAAGGATAGTCTTCACCATTCCAACTATTAAAGGAGCCAATCACTTGCACTTGGTCGGCGGCTGGGGCAAAAACTGCGAAATAGACTCCTTGCTTGCCATCTACTTCCGTAAGATGAGCGCCAAAATGTTGATGTAACTTATAATGTCGGCCTTCTCTAAAAAGGTGAATATCTTGATCACTAAAGAGGCTGTGGTTGATGCTTTGTTTGGCCATTATTTTTAATCGATAACTTTAAAAAGGTGGATTGGTCGGGCGGGGTCAAGGCGTACATAATTCCATTCTTCCCGCCAAGGGTAATCTGCGCCAGAAATATAATCGTGCATGCGATAGCCCTTCTCAGTAAGGGGCATTAAATCCTCTGGTAGCTGTAACCAACCTTCATGGGCATTATAAGGGTCGAGGTTCACTACGCATACCACTCGATCTTGCTCATCCCACTTGATATAAGCAAAGAGGGCTTGATTTTCAACTTCTAAAACTCGGAAATTCCGATTCTGCTGTAAGGGGCTTAATTCTTTCCGTGCATTGTTCATGGTTTTCATCAGCCAAGTAAGCTTGTTCTCGGTATCCCACTGATGATGCTTAACCTCGTATTTTTCGGAATCTCGATATTCCTCTGTACCCGGTAAAGCCTCCTTTTCCATGTTTTCGAATACTGGGCCATAAAGTCCATAGTTGGAACTTAGGGTACCCGCCATAAATAGGCGCGCCATATAGGCCGACATATTTCCACTTTGTAAGATGAGTGGCAATTGATCATGTGAATTAGGCCAAAAGCTGGGGCGAATAAAGTCGATATAAGGTTCCGCGAAGATCGCCTCAGTATAATCTATAAGCTCATGGCGGAAGTTTTTCCATAAAAACTCGGAGCCCATGTGGGCAAATCCCAATTTGGAAAGTTCCAAGAAGAAACCTTGATTGCTCTGGGCATTGCTTAAGAAAAGTACATCTGGGTATTTATCTTGGCATTCGGCAATTAGCCATTCCCAAAAGTAATAGGGTTTGGTATGGGCATTATCCACCCGAAATATTTTAACCCCTTTATCTATCCAAAAGAAAACTACCTTTTTTAAGGCTTCCCAAAGCGATTTCCATTCTTCACACTCGAAGTGGAAGGGGTAAATGTCTTCGTATTTAAACGGGGGGTTTTCCGCAAATTGAAAGCTTCCATCCGATCGTTTTTGAAACCATTCGGGATGTTCCTTTATCCAAGGGTGATCTGGAGATACATGAAAGGAGAGGTCCATGGCCAATTCCATATCGTGCTTGGAAAGGGTTTTTAGCAAGCCTTCAAAATCTTTCATGCTGCCTAATTCGGGATGAATGCTGGTATGTCCACCCTCCTTGGAGCCAATTCCCCAGGGCGAACCAGGATCTCCTTTTTGGGCGACGGTACTGTTATTCTTACCTTTCCTTTTGGTTTCCCCGATGGGGTGGATAGGCGGAATTAACAAGGTATCGAAGCCTAAATCGGCAATACGAGGTATGAGCTTTTCTACATCCTTAAAGTTGCCATGCCCCTTGGTTCCGGCACTGCGCGGAAATAATTCATAGGTGGCTGAAAAACCTGCTTTCGCGCGATCGCAATAAGCTTTAAGTACTTCAGATTCCGAAATAAAATCGACTTGAGGATATTGATAAAAAACCTCCCAAACTTCTGGAGATGCTAATAATTCGGCTGCTTCCAAGTAATTCTTTTCCGCCAGCTTTAACCAATTCTTAGCCTCTTTATGTCCCGCTTTTTGCAGATGCTTTAGGTGAGGATGGCCATCTTGAATTAGCAATTCCAAGTCCTGCTGACCTTCAAACTCCAGTTGAACTTTTCGTAACCAGCTTAAGCCTTTATCTATCCAGGCTTGCACTTTATACTCATGCGCTCCAATTTCGGCGAATTGAAAGCTACAAGCATACACATCGTTTTCCAAGGGTAAAAGATCGCAACTCTGCCATTGCTTATCGGCTTTTGCTTTCCAGAGCGCTTGGCCGCGAACAATATCGTGACCATCGGCAAATAGGGTACAACTAAGATTGATACTTTCGTTTAGCACCCTTTTTAAAGGATGTCGACCATTATTTATGGCCGGGCTAATGCTGCTGATTAATACGCGCTTGCGTCCGTTTACTGCTTTTGTACTCATACTTCAGATTAAGCCAAATGTACTAAGTGTAATTCACACACAGTGTAATAGCGAAAGTCTAAAGATAGGGCTTATTGGTGATGACTAGAGTCTTATCCAAATCTTAGCAATGAGCTTAGTAGTTTGGAGTTTTTAATTGCGTTCAAGATGTTCGACCTTCACATCTATTTTTATAGTAAATCCTTCAGGTGCATCGACATTTTTCATGCGTTTAAAAACTTTTTCCTGATAGGCACGGTGCTCAGCCCTGCTTACCATTGCTAGATTGGTATCTATCCTCAAGTTAGGGGCTTCATCATTAGGAATCAATTGATGCTTAATCAATTTGAAAGAGATGTAGTTTTCCTCATCATAAGCGTAAACGATTATGCCTGGAAGCCCGTGTAGTTTCCAAGGACCTATAGCCTTGGTTTTTAATTGTGGATCGTACCATGCAATATAGTTTCTACCTCTAAATCTTCCGGTAGCAAGTTTGCAAGTATGTCCATTAATTATTTGAGTCGAATCCATTAGTTTCCATTGGATCTTTTCCCGTTTTTCACAAATTATCACACCTTCAGGATGCACACTTTTCATGATGCCATAAGTGAAAATTGAGTCACTTTTGGTGTCATAGCAAATTCTCATTTTAGTGGTGGGATCCATTACTGAGGTGGTGGAGCCTCCTATTTCTTCGGAAGCACTGTCATCATATTGAGCAATGTAATATGCTCCTTCCATTAAAATGAAAAGCTCTGCTTTGTCAATTTGATTAACACCTTTGGTGAAAACCTGGTATTCGAATTTTTGCGGCTTCAAAGCTTCTTGAGCGTAGGAAGTACAACAACAAAGAGAAAAGATAAAGCAAAGACCGACAAAAAAGCGCATGTTATAGTTTTTTAGGTTTAAAAACTCATGCGGAATGGAAATAGCCGCATGAGTTTAATTTTAAACAAAATTAGGTTTTATTCCAAGCTTTTAGAGTAGCTTCTCAGCTTCTGCCACTAATTCTTTCACAAGTGCAATAGCAGCGGCCTTCACTTCGTCACATGGCCCTTCTACTGTTCCAGTGGCTGTTGCTGACGATCCTGTAAGAGGGTCTTTTATGGTAACTGACATGGTTACCTTGCACTTTAACGCATCATCTTCCTCAATATTAAGTGTGGCAACCTTTATGCTCTTGTCTGTTAAACTTTCTATCGTTTGGAAGTTTAATCCTGACAAATCATTTACTTCAATTGAAGAAGTGGTTTGAGGTAGTTTTCTCTCAAACGAATTATTGTGTTTGGCAATTGAGAGATTTGTAGCTAATAATAAAATAGCAATCGAAAAAAATAAATTCTTCATAGTATAGTTTTTGATTACCAAGTGCGTCTTGGCGCCGATAAAGTATATTAACTTCACAGATGTGAAATAAGAAATAGTCTGGTAATAATCCTATTCGATTCATGACTAATATATGCGTTTTTCGAATAAATTAAATATTAATGGGGGAAATAAGTGGTCGTATAAAGTTTGTTAGGGAAATGAAACTTTACAGTCAAAGCTATATGGCAGATCAGCTAGGGATTTCGCAGGGCAGTTATGCAAAGCTAGAAAAGGGTCAGACCAAGATTGATATTGATAGACTCTGCCGGATTTCAGAAATCCTAGAAGTCAGCATAGGTTATTTAATGGAAGATGTGGTTGTTAAGAATGGTTTAGTTTTTAACGAGGCTAATGTCAAAGATGATAGTGAGTTTAATCGTGATTTGTTAATTTCTAATGAACTTGACTTATTGAAGTTGAAAGTTGAAAAGCTATATGTTGAACTGTCTGAATTAAAGAGTAAAATGAAGTAGAAGTGTTTTTTTTTTTTTTTAATATTCATTATCAAAAGTATGCTTGATATTAATCTGTCTCTTTTTGCTTTAATTAATACAGTAGTGCACTAGCTCGCCATTTGTTAATAGCCTGTATGTGCAATTTTGTGTCTGTATATGCTTGTTTTAGTTTACTCAAGCCATTAGACACAAATTTTTTGGTTGACAAGTCTCGTTGAGCATTTTATCCAATCTTATAAACATCCCTCTTGCCACATCAAAAGGCTTGTTAAATTTAAACTTCCGAATCACCAATTTTAAAATTCTCTGGCTCAGTGTTTTTAATCTTCGATACCGAAACAACCGGTCTTCCCATACGCGATGACGCGCCATTAAGCGACTTTGAAAACTGGCCCCGCGCCGTCCAAATTGCTTGGCAGCTGCACGATGAAAAAGGGGAACTCATTGAGACTAAGGATTTTGTTATTCAGCCGGATGGCTTTGATATTCCTTTTAATGCCGCCAAGGTCCATGGGATAACCACCGCAGTGGCAGAGGAATATGGGGTGCCATTAGCCGAAGCCATGGCCGAATTTTCGGAGGCGGTTAAGAAATCCAAATTCCTAGTTGGACATAATCTGCAGTTCGATAATAATGTATTGGGTTGCGAGTATCTACGCTTAGAACAGGAGAATATTCTCGAGGGCCGACCAGTTTTAGATACCGGTGAAGAAACTCGGGAATATTGTCAGCTCCCTGGTGGTAGAGGCGGTAAGTTTAAAATGCCGCGTTTAGAAGAACTACACGAGAAATTATTCGGACATAAATTCGCGGAAGCTCACAATGCGGCAGCGGATGTGGAGGCTACCACACGGTGTTTCTTCGAGGCAGTTCGATTAGGAATTTACACTGATAATCACCTCGAGTGGACTGAAGCAGAGCGCGATGCCTTTGAAGCGGCTAATCCGGCCATGATAAAGCCAATTGGTCTTAAGGTTCAGAGCTTTAAGAAATTGGCGGAAGAGCTCGAGGCTAAGCAGGCGGTGGCTGGTGCCAAAGGCGGTGCCGATGAGGTGAAGTTAGATGCCGATCTGAAATTCACCCACCTTCATGTACATACTCAATACTCTATTTTACAGGCAACCTGCGATATTGGTTCCTTAATAAATAAGGCTAAGAGCGAAGGAATGCCCGCGGTAGCCATGACGGATATCGCGAATCTTTATGGGGCCTTCAAATTTGTATCGGCAGCTCGTGCGGCGGGCATAAAGCCGATTGTGGGAGTAGAATATTACCTCTGCCGCGATCACAAGGATAAAACAGTAAAAGACAATGGTTACCAGATTGTAGCGATTGCTAAAAATAAAGCGGGCTATCATAATCTCGCCAAATTGTCGTCTCACGCTTTTGTGGATGGCTATTATTATGTTCCGCGTATTGATAAGGAACTTTTGCTTCAATACAAGGAAAACCTAATTATTACCACTGGTAGCTTAAGCGGGGAGATTCCGCGTTTAATTCTTAACGTTGGTGAGAAGCAGGCGGAAGAATCCTTCCTCTGGTATAAAGAGAATTTTGGGGAAGATTTTTATGTGGAGCTAGTAGATCATGGCTTGGAGGAGAATAAAGTGGTTAATCAAACTTTAATTCGCTTTGCCCGTAAGCATGGGGTTAAATTCTTCGCTAGTAATGATGTGTACTACCTTAATGAAGGTGATGCGAATGCGCATGATATTCTGCTCTGTGTAAAGGAAGGCGAGTATCAGAGCACGCCCATTGGTCGAGGTAGAGGTTACCGCTACGGTTTCACGAATGATCAGTTTTTCTTTAAGACTGATGCGGAGATGAAGCAGCTTTTTTCGGCGCTACCGGAAGCGATTGCTAATACTCAAGAAATTGTAGATAAGGTAGAATCGTATGATCTCGCGCGTGATGTATTACTGCCTGCCTTTGATATTCCGGAGGAGTTTAA
>CATMQD010000198.1 GCA_950073045.1 uncultured Flavobacteriales bacterium
ATTTGCTTCTGCATGTCAGCATTGAGCTGTTTTAGCTCGTCGCGCTGCTTCTCTACTGTTTTAGCGGAATAATCGTACATGGCCTTTAAATAACCCGTACCTAAATAAAAAACGGAGCTAAAAGCCACAAAAGTAATGTAGTAAAGAATTGAAACCTTTAGATCAGGCATTGGTGCCATGCCAAAGACTAAATAGGCCCCTAAAACTAGAATGTGTACTAAGTTTAATCTTTGCTCCAATAAACTGCGAGAGGCGGCAATGGACAAGTTGAAATAAAGCACCAAGCCATAAACCACAGGACCTTTAAAAAAGCCGGTAATTGGAAATATCAAAATAGGGAAAACACTGGCAATAAGAAGCAGGAGCAATTTCGAAAGGGTGAACCAGTGCCAAACTCGAACGAATAAATGGCAGATCACCAAGCTTAGTCCTAATAATAAAAGGTAGAAAGCAGCCATGCCAGCTTCCGCTAAAAACACGGGTAGACTTAACAGTAAAAGGAAAGTGGCCCCTAAAAAGGTAGTGCTTAGAAAAAAGCGCTCCTCAATACTATAGGTTTTGTTGATACCCAGTCTTTTCCAAATCCATTGTTCCATACCTGAATAGTTAGTGGAAAAGTAATACTAATCCCAGTACCGAAGAAGAGGGAAATGAAAATACAGGAAAAAGCCCCTATTTCAAAAGGGTAACAAAGCCACGCTTAATGCGTGTTTTTGTTTCTCGCTCGCTGCTAAAGCGGTATTCGAGGGTATAAGTGTATACTCCTTTATGCTCTGCATTCTTGCCATCCCAAGCCACCTCAGGACTTTGCGATTCAAATACCTTCCGACCCCATTTATCAAAAATTCTTAGGTCAAAATGCTCCAAGTATCCATCCACTTCACAAACTGGGGTAACTTCAAATAAATCGTTAGTATTATCGCCATTAGGCGTAAAAGCGGTAGGGGCATATATTATACACTCCTCACAATTTACTTGCTCAACTAAAATTGAGTCGGTATAGGTACAAATCCCATTTGAAATATTGGCCCAATACAAACCTGGCTTAGTAATAATCAAATTCGCATTGGTCGTCTCATCATTCCACTGTACGCTGATATTAGGACCAGCAATGCGAAGGTCGATTCTCCCTTCCTGACAGATAATGGTGTCTTGTGGTAATTGTGGAATGTCATTTTCTACCACCTCTACATAATCAATCATATAATAAGCCGTAGATGGACTGCCTGCATTTTCTAGTGGAACAGCCATGGTTTCGGCATCTTGACTAAAGTTACCGATGGTAATATAACGCTCTCCGCCTTTGGCTTTGATGATTCCACAAACCGATGTCCAATAGTTTTCCTGTACAATTGGCTCACGAGCAATAACCTGCGGACTTGCCACAATAAGATTATTAGAGGGAACAGAATCCATTACGGTGTCGGTAAGTAGTAAACCAATATTATTAATGCCGTAAGAATCTCCCTTCAAATCATTGTTTCGAGGAAGTACATAAAAGCTCACTCGGTAAAACTTCCCTTCTTCTAGGGGGCGGCTCAATTCAGTGTGCAAATATTCGCGATTGAAATTGGTACCGTCGGTTCCGTAAACATCAATTCCGGCAAAACCTTCGCCATCGAAGGGTAGCGCATTATTGGTTGCTGAATCACTTCCGGGAAAACCGCAAGGGTGATAATAGTCTGGATCTCCATTATAAAAGGTCCAAGGGTGCACATAATCGCTAAAGACTGTATCCAATATTGGACAGTCGCCGGTGTTCTCCAAAGATCCGTTGCGCACCAAATTCTGGGCAGAAAGCGCGGTGCTCAGGAGAGCAAAAATCAAAAGGGTTAGTCTCTTCATATGGTATTCCCCAACTTGGGTACAAAACTCTCTGATTGGCTAAAATATAAAAACGCTTACTTAGTCTGCAAACAAGTATCAATTATTGAACGATAGATTTTCAATCCTATTTTAAAATTTTCTGATTATGAGTCCTTCAAGAACGGTCGAAAATAGCCTAGCTTTCTTAATTTCGCTGCGATAAGAACAAAGCATGCAAGAGTATTTTGCTCATGAATCTGCCGTAATCGACGAAGGTGCGCTAATCGGTAAAGGAACTAAAATTTGGCATTTCTCGCATATTATGTCCAATTGCCGTATCGGTGAAAACTGCAATTTTGGTCAAAATGTGGTGGTAAGCCCCGATGTAATCTTGGGTAATAATGTAAAAGTGCAAAACAATGTCTCCATTTACACGGGTGTTATTTGTGCCGATGATGTATTTCTAGGACCTTCCATGGTTTTCACCAATGTAATAAATCCTCGATCAGCGGTAAATCGCCGAGGGAGCTATGAAAAAACTACCGTGGGAAAAGGAGCTTCCATAGGCGCCAATGCTACTATTGTATGCGGAAACGATATTGGCGAATACGCTTTTATTGGGGCCGGAGCAGTAGTTACCAAAGCAATTCCTCCTTATGCTCTTATTGTGGGTAATCCTGGCCGACAAATCGGTTGGATGAGTCAGCATGGCCATCGTTTAAGCTTTGACGAAAATAATAAAGCGATTTGCCCTGAAAGCAATTGGGAATACCACTTGGAAGCGGGGAAAATAATTTTAGCGAAGAAATGACAGTTAAGGATAAAGTGAAATTCGCAGTAATTGGCTGCGGACATATAGGTAAGCGGCATGCTGAAATGATCCGTTTAAACCCCGAAGCAGAGATTATCGCGATTAGCGATATCAAGCAGGCCTCCGAGCTAGACCTTAATGATCAGCTGGCAGCACTTCCCTTTTATAATGAACTGGAGGAATTATTAAAAGCCCACCCCGAGGTGGATGTGGTTAATATTGCTACCCCAAATGGCCTCCACGCCGAACAAGCTTTAAAAGTGCTTAATGCCTCTAAGCATGTGGTGGTGGAAAAACCATTGGGACTGAATAAATCAGAAGTTGAGAAATTAATCTTTACCGCCCTACACCGCAAAAAACACGTGTTCGGAGTAATGCAGAACCGCTACTCCCCTCCTTCGGTTTGGATTAAAGATTTAGTAGAAAGCGGCAAATTGGGGCGCATCAATTTAGTGCAGATTAATTGCTTTTGGAACCGCGATGATCGTTACTATAAATCCGATAGTTGGCACGGACATAAAGAATTAGATGGTGGCACCCTCTTCACCCAGTTCTCCCATTTTATAGATATTATGTATTGGCTTTTTGGTGACATCGCTAATATCAAGGGGAAAATGGTGGATTTCAACCATCAGGATACTACGGACTTTGAAGACTCGGGGATTGTAAGTTTCGATTTCCAAGATGGGGGCATGGGCGTACTTAATTTCAGCACTTCTTGCTGGGATAAAAACTTTGAAAGCAGCATTACCATTTTAGCCGAAAACGGAACCATTAAGATTGGCGGGCAGTATATGAATGAAGTGGAATACTGTCATGTGAAGGATTATGAGATGCCCGAGCTCGCTCCTTCTAATCCGCCTAATGATTACGGCCCCTACAAAGGCAGTGCGGCTAATCACAGTTTTCTCATTGCCAATGTGGTAGATGTCTTAAAGGATCGTGCTCCGATCACCACTAATGCTTTAGAAGGTTTAAAAGTGGTAGAGATTATTGAGCGCATTTACCGCAAATGTGAAGCCCAATAATGATTCCCAGTGAATACCATGCGCTAAGCACCCTGATCATCATTGCCACTATGATTGTGGTTTTAGTGATGGACCGCTTTAAAACCTCTTTGGTATTCCTCTTTGCAACCGCAGCCTTAATAATTACCGGCTCTACCGATGCCTTGGGATTTATTGAAGGACTCAGCAATTCATCGATCATCAAGATATTCTTGCTGATCATTATTACCGCTGGGATAAACGAGAGCTTCGATCTTATTGCTTGGCTCAACAAATTGTTTAGGGGAGTA
Organism: uncultured Flavobacteriales bacterium; assembly: GCA_950073045.1. Taxonomy (GTDB): domain Bacteria; phylum Bacteroidota; class Bacteroidia; order Flavobacteriales; family Schleiferiaceae; genus Croceimicrobium. The sequence goes on from CATMQD010000198.1 coordinate 3,915, forward strand.
AAAAGCCCTGGAGGCTTCATTATGCGGATGGGTGGCTCGGTGGCCTTTCTCTCGGCCTTTATGAATAATACGCCCGTGGTTAACGTAATGATCCCCTTTGTGTATCAATGGGGGAAATCCAATAAAATTGCGCCTTCTAAACTCCTAATGCCACTTTCCTTTGCAGCTATTATGGGTGGGGTAGTTACTTTAATTGGTACTTCTACCAATCTATTGCTAAATGGACTTATTCAGGATGCGGGTTTACAATCTTTGGGATTCTTTGACTTCACCATTCCTGGCTTTCTAATCGCCGTTTTTGGAATTGGGGCTCTCGCCTTATTTGCACCGCGTTTATTAGGCTCTAAAGAAGAGCTCAGCCAAGAAGTGCAAGAAAATCGCCGAGAGTATCTAATTGAAATGCGTTTAGCTCCTCAAAGTACCTATGAGGGGAAAACCATTGAAGAGGCAGGCTTGCGTAATCTTGAAGGTTTTTTCCTTTCTGAAATTATCCGCGACAATCGCCATATTGCTCCCGTACCACCCAATGAGGTTTTACGCAAGGAAGATGTGCTACTCTTTGCAGGTGATACGGACTTGATTACCACTTTGGTAGATCGCCTTCCAGGGCTTGAATTGGCCAAAACCAATGAATTCAACCTTATTGAAAGTACCACCTACCTCGAAGCCATTGTTAATCAAAACTCTAGCTTAGACCGAGCTAATGCCAAAGATTTAGGTTTTCGTCAAAAGTTTGATGCAGCTATAATTGGAATTCACCGCAGAGGTGAAAAGCTTTCCGGGAAAATCGGCTCCATCAATCTTCATGTAGGAGATGTGCTGCTTTTAGTGGCAGGTCCGCGTTTTAGTGAACTAAATGCCAATTCAGGAGATTTAATCGTTTTAGAAAAACATCAAAAAACGGAGAGCTTCCCAGATAGCTCCAAATGGATTTTTGGTCTAGGTTCGGTTTTAGCCATACTGTTAAGCTCTTTTGGATTGATCAATTTCCTCGAATGCCTGCTCCTTATATTAGCTTTTCAGGTAGCCACAAAAATGGTTTATGTTGGCCTTATTAATAGAGTGGTTAGCCTTGACCTTTTAATAGTATTGCTGGCCTCACTAAGTTTGGGAGATAGCCTTATTAATTCAGGTGGCTCAGAGCTTATTACGAGTACCATTTTCCAAAATGTAAATGAATGGAGCAGTTTTACTTTGCTGACTGTCATCTTTATCAGTAGTTGGGTGCTAACTTCCTTTGTAACCAATGTGGCAGCTGTATCCATCATTTTCCCCATTGCTTACAGCCTTGCTATTAGCTCAGGAATTAATTATGAAGCCATGTTCCTGAGCACCGCCTTTGGTGCTTCTTGTAGCTTCATAACCCCTTATGCCTATCAAACCAATTTGATGGTTTTAGAAATAGGTAAATACAAATTCATGGATTATTTTAAGCTAGGATTCATTCTCAGCCTAATTTACGCCGCTATTCTATTAACTTACTTATACTTCCACTATCTATAATATTTAAAAATCATGAGCGAAAAATTACACATCATTCCTCATCAGCATGAAATTAGCGCGGAGGATCGTGCCCAATTAAATGGACATCCTGGTAAAGTGATTTGGTTTGTTGGACTTAGCGGTTCAGGTAAATCTACTTTGGCTTCCGAATTGGAGCGTCGCTTATTCGAAGAAGGAAAGCATACCTATATTTTAGATGGGGACAATATCCGCAGTGGTTTAAACTCCGATCTCGACTTTTCCGATGCCGCTAGAAAAGAGAATATCCGACGCATTAGCGAAGTAGCTAAATTAATGGTGGACGCCGGAGTGATTGTGCTTACCGCTTTCATCACCCCTTTCGAAGAAGAACGTGCTAAGGTTAAAGCCTTAATTGGGGCCGATAACTATATAGAGGTATTTGTGAACTGCCCACTTGAAGAATGTGAAAAACGAGATGTTAAGGGTCTTTACGCCAAAGCCCGTCGTGGAGAGATTTCAAATTTCACTGGGATTAGTTCCCCTTTTGAAGAGCCTCAGAATCCGGATATCAAGGTGCCTACTCACGAGTTGACAGTAGTGGAAGGTGTGGATAATCTGATGGCCCTATTGGAGAAAAGGCTTTGAGTTAACTAATTCTTTTTTCTTTTCTTTAAATAATTTCCAGCTTTGACGGGCTTTCAGAGCAAAGGAACGCAGGTGCAATGGTTGGTAATTTCGTGGTGAGACGCTAGTCCCTCTGGTGCGTCCTTCGTAGCACCATATCAAATTAAATAACATGGGTAGCGTCTTGTGCCTGCTTTGAGTGGTTTAGTTTTTATCTTTTTCCTTGGATGAATCCCGGCTGGGCCGGGGCAAGCTTGCGCTTTACAAAGCATGTAACCTTCTGCAAATTATGGGCGTTTTTTTTTTAGCAGCTATGGACATTGTATTGAACTTATTAGTAAGCTGATTCGTAGATTACTTCATTGAAAGTCATTGTCTTTATCTTTTTCCTTGGATGAAAAAGAAAGAAAAAATCATGGCCTGGGTGCCTTACTTTTAAAATGTTTGTAGTCTC
>CATMQD010000199.1 GCA_950073045.1 uncultured Flavobacteriales bacterium
GTTAGCATTGCTTTTGTAAATAGTGATACCCTATTGGCGAAATACGATCTTCATCAGGAATTTATGACTAAGCTGGAGGGAAAAGCCGCAGATATTGAAAAAGATTTGGAGCGCCGTACCAGGGCCTTTCAGGAAGATATTAAAACTTTAGAGCAATATGCTAGCACTATGTCGCAGCAGCAATTGCAGCAAGGTCAGCTCGAGTTACAGCAAAAGCAGCAAGAGATTATGCGCATTCGTGATGAGCGTACTCAAGAATTGGCATTAGAAGAACGTGACCTTAACCTGGCTATAAAAGCCGATATGGATTCGGTTTTAGTTCGAATTAAAAAGCGAGAAGGCTATGATTTTATTTTCAGCTATGGCCCCGCTTCTGAACTTTTAATGGCCAACCCTGCTTATGATATTACCGATATAGTAGTAAAGGAGCTTAATGAAGCCTATCAGAAAAATCAAGAATCTAAAGAGAAAGAGTCTGCCGAATAGGTTAGTACTCTTTTGCATACTCCCACTCTTATTCCTTGTTGCGGCTTGCGAGCCCGATAATGGGGATGAGGATCCCATTTCCATTCGGGATAAATACCTCGGAAGCTGGCAGGTTACCGAAAACACTGGAATTAATCACCCGCAATTTTACTCTGTAAATATTACAGCTGGCGATACCGACGATGAGGTGGTGATTGAAGGCTTGTATAATCTTTCAGATACCAAAGTGGGAGCACTAATTAGTGGAACACAAATTACAATCCCCAATCAACGCTCGGCCGAAGTGAACTTTGTGGGCAGTGGCAGCGCTAATGCCGATTATAATCAAATCGCTTTAAGCTTTACCGCTGATGACGGTAGCGGCCCAGATAATGTGGAAGCGGTATTGGTGAAATAGCTTGCTTTTTCTTTCTACCACAGGGAGTCCCAGAAAAAGAAGAGATGATTTGGCATGTCCAAGACTAATCCTCCATAATTTTAAAGCCTTTTATTTTACGTGCATCAAATCTAACAGGAAGCGTAGCGACCGATCTAGCGTCTAGCATCTAGCGTCTCAAAAAAACCTATTCCTCCCCAATATCCTTGCGGATTTCTCCTAAAGCCTGCTTAATCATTTTGAGTTTATCAACTACCTCCGCGATGCGGGCCGTATCCTCTCTATTTTCCTTAAGCTTGCTCTTGGCGCCTTTTAGAGTAAAGCCGCGCTCTTTCACCAAATGGTGAATTAATTTTAGGTTTTGAACGTCTTTCGGTGTGAAAAGGCGGTTTCCTTTTTTGTTTTTCTTAGGCTTTAGAATGTCGAATTCCTTCTCCCAAAAACGAATGAGGGAAGTATTAGCATCGAACATGGCCGCAACCTCGCCAATGCTGTAATAGCGTTTTTCGTCATCCAAAGCCTCGTCCATTAATCAAAGGATTGATTGGTTTGATTGGCCATTTCAATCATGGTATTAAACTCTTCTGCGGTAAGCTCACCGTAGTAGAAGTTAACAGGATTAAGGCGCTCGCCATTAAGGTGTACCTCATAATGCAAATGCGGACCCCGAGAACGACCGGTATTACCAACAAAACCAATCAGATCGCCTCTTTGCACCTTCTCACCAACCTTAACATTATAATCGTTTAAGTGAGCGTAAATGGTAATATAACCGTAACCGTGGTCTATGCGAATGTGATTTCCAAATCCACTCGATTTATTATCTGCTCGAATTACCTTGCCATCTCCTGTTGCATAAACCGGTGTGCCCGTTTGCGCAGAGAAATCCATGCCATGGTGAAATTTACGGGCCTTGGTAAAGGGGTCGGTCCGCCAGCCATAACCAGAAGCCATGCGCTTTAAATCTTGATTGGCCACCGGCTGAATAGCGGGAATACTTTCCAGAAAATCCGATTTATCCTGAGCCATTTCAACAATCTCGTCGAAAGACTTGCTTTGCACATAAACCTTTTTAGTAAGCTGATCTAGTCGGGAAGCAGTGCGCTTTATTAATTCGGAATTATCGTAACCATCATACTTCTTATAGCGATTTGCTCCCCCAAATCCCGCTTCACGAACAGAGTTTGGAATGGGTTCTGCTTCAAAAATTACGCGGTAAATATTGTCGTCGCGTTCTTGCATGTCGGCCACCACATCGCTCACCTGATCCAATCGATCGTTCATCAAGGCGAATTGGATCTCCATATTCTCGAGTTCGCGACGTAGTTTTTTCTCCTTAGGTGAGTCAATAAAGGTATCGGCCACCATGTATAACAAGAAACTGGTGAGCAGGATAGATCCCATATAGAGCAGGGTTCGGCGTAATCTGTAAGCCGGAGTTTTCTCTATTTTTCGATACGATAATGTTTTCGGGTCGTAATAATACTTGACCTTCGCCATAATCCTTAATTTTGGCCCGCATTGGGCAGGGCAATTTAGTTAAACTGCTATTCTCACTGCAAATTTGCATTTATTATAATAAACACAACTTTGTGTAATTCTATGGCTTCAACCAAGTCTTGGACCGCAAAAGCGATCCGCCAGCAATTTTTGGATTTCTTTAAAGAGAGAAATCATGAAATCGTAGCCTCCGCACCCTTGGTAATTAAAGGTGATCCCACCTTAATGTTTACCAATGCCGGAATGAATCAATTTAAAGAAGCCTTTTTAGGTAACCGCGTACCTAGTAGTTCTCGTGTAACCGACACCCAAAAATGTTTGCGCGTTAGCGGGAAGCATAATGATTTAGAGGAAGTTGGTCATGATACCTACCACCATACCATGTTCGAAATGCTTGGTAATTGGAGTTTTGGCGATTACTTTAAAAAGGAGGCTATTGCTTGGGCTTGGGAATTACTTACCGAAGTTTATAAAATTGATAAAGACCTTTTATACGTAACCGTATTTGAGGGCGATCCGAAAGAAAACCTTGGCCGGGATACCGAAGCAGAAGAAACTTGGAAAAACTACATTGCCGAGGATCGCATTTTAGATGGCGATAAAAAGGATAATTTTTGGGAAATGGGCGCCACTGGTCCTTGTGGGCCTTGCTCCGAAATTCATATCGACCTCCGTTCGGAAGAAGAACGAAAAAAGGTGGACGGTGCTACCTTGGTGAATATGGATCACCCGCAAGTGGTGGAAGTTTGGAATTTGGTATTTATGGAATTTAATCGCCAAGCAGATGGTGGATTAAAATCTTTACCCGCCAAGCACGTAGATACCGGCATGGGCTTCGAGCGCCTTTGCATGGCTCTGCAAGGAAAGCAATCGAATTACGATACCGATGTTTTCCAGCCTTTAATTCAGGAACTTAGTAAGAAGTCGGGCATCGCTTATGGCGCAGATGAGAAAAGCGATATCGCCATGCGCGTTATTTCCGACCATGTTCGGGCGGTGGCCTTTGCTATTGCAGATGGACAATTACCTTCCAATAATGGTGCGGGCTATGTAATTCGCCGAATTCTTCGTCGGGCAATACGTTATGGCTTCAGCTACCTTAATTTAAAGGAAGCCTTTATCCACCAACTTATCGACTTATTGTCCGAGCAAATGGGGCCTTTCTTCCCCGAAATTCTCGATCAAAAGCAATTAGTGGAGAAGGTGATCTTGGAGGAAGAACAATCTTTCCTTCGCACCTTGGAACAAGGTTTAAATCGCCTAGATCAGATCTCAAAAGAGACTAATTCTACTTCCGTAGATGGCGCCAAGGTATTTGAGCTTTATGATACCTTCGGGTTTCCCCCCGATCTTACCGCCTTAATTTTAAAGGAGAATGGTAAGAGCTTCGATCAAAGCACCTATGAGGCGGAGATGAAGAAGCAAAAGGATCGTGCTCGCTCGGCTACCAAAGTAGATACTGGCGATTGGGTGGTTTTGGAAGAAGATGATAAAGAGGAGTTTATTGGTTACGATCACCTTGAAGCCAAGGTTCGCATCACCCGTTACCGTAAAGTAAAAGCCAAGAAAAAGGAACTCTACCAAATCGTTTTAAACCTTACCCCATTTTATCCAGAAGGCGGGGGCCAAGTAGGTGATAGCGGTAAACTTATTTCCGATCAAGAGGAAGTGGCCATTTTCGATACCAAGAAAGAACATGGATTAATTATTCACTTCTGTGAAAACTTACCGCAAAATCCACAGGCAGAATTTAAAGCAGTGGTTAATGGTCAACGCCAGAAAAACACCAGCTTAAACCATACCGCAACCCACCTTTTACACCAGGCTTTACGCGAAGTACTAGGTACTCATGTAGAGCAGAAAGGTTCCTTGGTGCACCCTGATTATTTGCGATTTGATTTCAGTCATTTCAGTAAAGTTGAAGAAACTGAAATTGCGGAAATCGAAAGACTGGTGAACCAACGCATTCGCGCCAATTTTAATTTAGAAGAGTATCGCAATATTCCTATTTCTGAAGCCGAAGAAATGGGCGCAATGATGCTGTTTGGCGAGAAGTATGGCGATACCGTAAGGGCCATTAAATTTGGAGAAAGCATTGAGCTTTGTGGTGGAATTCACGTGCAAGCCAGTGGCGAAATAGGTTTGTTTAGCATTGTATCCGAGGGAGCAGTTGCGGCCGGTGTGAGACGTATCGAAGCCTTTACTGGTGATACCGCAAGAAATTACCTGCGTGAGAAAGCCAACTTATTATCAAACCTTCAGCAAGAGCTTAAAAATCCTAAAGACCCCTTAGGAGGCTTGCAGAAATTGAAGGAGGAAAATAGTCAGCTTAAAAAGGAAATTGAAGCTTTTAAACAAGCCCAGGCGGCCCAAGAACGTAAAGCTTGGTACGAGGCTATTGAGGATAAAGGTGATTTTGAATTACTGATCTTAAAAACCAACTTAGACTCGAAGAATATCAAGGACACCCTTTTCCAACTGAAAGGCGAAAAGCCCCGTTTAGCAGCAGTAGTTGCGGCGGAAAATGGTGGCAAGGCAAATATTGCCGTAGCTTTAGGCGATGAAGTTTTGGCTTCCAAAGACTGGAAGGCCGGAAGTCTCGTTAAGGAATTAGCCGCTGAAATTGGCGGCGGTGGCGGCGGTCAACCGGGATTTGCAATGGCCGGTGGTAGTAAGCCCGAAGGAATTGAAAATGCCTTGAATAAAGCAAAAACCTTATTAAAATGATGCGTAAAATATTTACACTAAGCTTGGTTTTATTCGGCTTAGGCCTGATGGCTCAACCAGATGATGATGAGATTGTCTACTACACCGATTCCAAGGTGAACAATTCTAGGTTTAACCTAGCTCTTAACCTTAATCCCTATTATTCGGATATGCGCCTCATTAACAATGACGCTTCCAATAGTTTGTTTAACACCTACTCGCAGGAATTTGATGCCAAAGGAAGCTTTGTTTTTGATTATGGTCTAGACCTTTTTTACGAGATAGGGTCTTCCTTTCATATTGGAGTGGGAATTGCGCGTGCTCACGGTGCTTACACTTGGCAAGACGTAGTCTTAGATACGCTTAGTCCTAATCTACGTGCCGATAATGAGGTGGAGATTTCAATGATCTCGATTCCAATCAAAGTGAACTTTACCACCCGAATTTCAGAAACCTTTAGTCTGGAAGTAGTGCCCATGGTGGAGCTCAATTTCTTGGATAAATACGATGGGCGCATCAGCTATAATGGCGCTTCCGGCGCTCCTGCCGACTCCAGCTTTAATTTAAACGACGATTTACAAGATTTAAACTGGTCGGTAGGCATTGCTTTGGGTGGTACCTATTGGATTAATAATGAATTTGGAATTTTCGTTCGCGGTTCGGTACGTTATCTGTTAAATGACATGGTACGCCCCGAGGGCTATACTTGGCCACGAGAAACCCTTTTGAACTTTGGTCTTAATACGGGTTTAAAGGTGAAGTTTTAGTCTAAGGCTCTAGACGCTAGCTTAGATGCTAGACCTTAGATTTTTAATTTGACATAAGAATTCTTGGCCTAGACTTTGCACTATTGCTGCAATAGAGCCTGTTTGCCTTGGCTCATTCCCTTAGAAGTTTTCCGGGGTAATCTTAGCCCCAACAGAAAAGTACCTGAGAAAATTTAAAAAGTCCCTGAGGTTTTACTAAAAACCTCAGGGACTTTTTTATAAAACCACCTGTGCTTTTCTGTTGCACGACCGTAATTTTGAAGTGGAAGAAGCGGAGAAAAACAATTTATGTTCAGGAAGAAGCAAGTTTATGAAGCTTGCTTTTAGATTTGATGCTAGGGGAAAGTGCTTTCTTTGTCTTGTGAAAAGCGAGGCTGTAGCGTGCCACTCTGTGTTTTAAAATGAACACGGATTAAGGAATTAACGGATTTCCAATTTTGAGAAGAACATTGAATTATTTGGAAATCATGCTTTAAATCTATCATATAAAAAATCAGTCAAATTCCTATAAATCAGAATTTTGAGTCATTACTCACTTTGTGCTATTCATGTTTTCTCCGATACTTTTTTCATGATAATCCCGGCAGAGCCGGGACCCCCAAGCTC
>CATMQD010000200.1 GCA_950073045.1 uncultured Flavobacteriales bacterium
CTCCCTTGCGGTCTTTCACTTGATAAAATGAAGTGCGGGGAATTTTCCCCTGACTCATTTCAAAGTCTTTTTCCGCTCGTGATAATTTTGGAATTGCTTCCACACGATCGAATCTGGCAGTTAAAAGTTCTAAAGCTTCATCTTTAGATATTGCCATAATTTTCCCTCTATACGTCCACAAATATATGCATTTCGTCATCAAAAATACAGATAGTCAGACTGTTACAGTCTATTATTTTCGATGATTATGCCTTTAAGGCTTTGAATAGCAGTGTTTTAACATCGATATTCAAGGCTCTGAAAATCAGTCTTGAGGCCAATTTGAGGCCTAGAACACAAATAAAAAAGCCCGATCCTGGGGACCGGGCTGCTTTTTTTAAGGTCTATTTTTTTACTGAACTAAGATCGATTCATGGTGAACTTGACCATCCCGTTCGAGCATTAAGAAATACATGCCTTCCGTAAATTCAGCCACTGGAATTTCTAAATACTCACCCCCAACAACTTCTTCCATGCTTCCTTCAAAAACAAGTCTTCCACTAATATCGCGGAGGCTAACTTTAGAGCTAGCAGAACCACGGCCATTAAACTCAATCTTAATTAAGTCTTTGCTAGGATTAGGGTAAACTAAGTAGCCCTCTTTCCAAAGGGGGTTTTCACCTACAGAAATGATATCCTGCACTTCAATCTTCTTGGTGGTGTACAAACGATATTCACCAGCTTGTAAGCTGATCAGTGCATTCGGGTCGCTTACGTTTAAACTATCTCCACTAAAGTACTCGTACCACCAGCCTGTATTTTGGAAGGCGGGGTTAATATTATTGGTGCTTACTCCGAAATTGCCGAGCACTACCGCGTTAAAGTCGCTATGATCGAGATTTATTCTTTTGGTGATATTCGCTAATGAATAGGTGAAGTTATCCGAATTAAAAGTTGGGTTCTGCACTCTGAGGCTGATAATTTCGGAAGTGATATTATACAATCTTGCCCGGTTGGCATCTTGCTGATAGTTCCAACGAATCGGCTTATTACAAACTCTACAGGGATCATTAATACCCACATCATAGCCTAGTTCTCCGAATTGCCAAAGCATTTTAGGGCCTGGAGCCAAGTAAAGGAATAAGGAACTTAGCTCTTTACGCATTAATGCCGTGGCTAATACCTGGGTGTCATAAGTACCTTGCGAATTACCAAAGTTTAGTAGCTTGTAAAGTACGCGCTCTTCATCATGACTTTCTTGATAACCCACCAAATATTTATTGTTCCAGCCTCGGTTGCTATGTAGGATACCGCTGAGATTGGAACCATAACCCATAGCACCTTCGCTGTATTCGTGGTTCATATTTCCCCATAAAAGGAAACCTTGATCGGAAAGCACTTTTTCCTCTGCATTATCGGCAAAGTGCTCTAAAATCATATATGCGCCTGGCTTAGCACTCTCCATCTCAGTCTTAAGGCGATTAAGAATGTCCACTCTACTTTGATCGAACTGGCCCCAAGCTCCCACATTGCCAAGAGTATTGTTTTGGGTGAAACCTTTGGACAGGTCCATGCGGTAGCCATCCACATTATACTCGTCTACCCAATAGCGCATTACCCGGTCGGCATAATCTTGGGTGGCGGGCGATTCGTGATTGAAATCATAACCCACATTAAAGTCATGCTTGGCATCCACGTTCATCCAAGGGTTTTGCGGAGTAGGCTTTCCATATTGGCCGGCACTAGGATCAAAATACAATTGTACAAATGGACTTTGTCCGAAGGCATGGTTTAACACAACATCTATAAATACCGCTATACCGCGACCATGACATTCGTCTACAAACTCTTTGAATTTATCGGGTGTACCATAATACTTGTCTAAAGCTAAGTGGAAACTTGGATTGTAACCCCAGCTTTCATTGCCTTCAAACTCATTTACAGGCATTAACTCAATGGCATTAATGCCCAAGCGTTGCAAATAATCTAGGGTATCAATTAAGGTTTGATAGTTATGATCGGCAATGAAATCGCGGATCAACAATTCGTAAATAATTAAATCCTCTTTAGCCGGAGGTGTAAAGTTGCCGTGCTGCCAATTGTAGGCAGGACGATCCATTTGTATTAAAGAGGTGATACCTGTGGTTTTTCCTGTTGGATAGTTAGGTAAATTCGGCCAAGTATTGGCATCTATAAAACCATCGCTCCAAGGATCCAGAATTAACTCAGAATAGGGATCAGCAATTTTTAAGTCACCATCTACCCAATACTGAAAGGCGTAATAATCGCCAGGATTTAAACTATCGATGGATAACCACCAGTCCTCCCCATTGGGATCGCGCTTCATATAATAGTCAGGGTGGGGAGTCCAATCGTTAAAATCACCAATTACATAAACGTAGTTTTTAAAGGGAGCATGAAGTTTTAAGGTAATTTCACTAGCACTATTGTAATTGATGCCAAACTCTGTTCCGGCGGGAACTGCCTGCGTTTGTACCGGGCCGTTTACCACATAATATAAAGTGTCTCGAACCACAGCGCTACCATCATCGGCCACCAATTCTACCAAGTGTAAACCAGCGCTACCCGCACTAAAGCTGGCGTTTAAATTACGAGTACTGGTAGCTGAGTTTTGTAAAACACCATTATCATAAATATCTAAATCTGCATCCTTGCTACTAGCAGCGGTAAAGGTTAAATTCTGACCAGCATTAACAATTTGGGTACCACTGGGGCTTATGAAGGCCGCAAGTAAACCAGCATTAGCAGGGTAAATGGGATAGAAAATATCACTTCCATCGGCCGCGCGTCCCACTGTGTTTCCAGAGGCATCACGAAAAACAAAGGCCAATTCGGTAACCGTTGTGCCGCCTGAAACATTGTAGAAAGTTGGAATATGGTAGGTTATTGTATGTTTATCATTGCCAATTGAGCTCATCAGAACATTGGGGTCTGAGGTGCCCCAATTGCCTTGTACATTTTGCCAATTTCCTGGCCCACCTGATTGGGTGATAATACCGGTATGTGCATAAACTGGCACAAATCCGCTTAAGGCGCCATTTCCTTCGCTGGCGTCAAAAGTGATGGTTACCGTATCATTTTGACTGGGAAAAGCAGGATCAACACTTACCACTTGGGCACTACCTAATAAGGGCAATAACAGCAGTGTCCAAAGCTTAGTAATCTTCAATTTCATAGTAGGAAATATTTGGCAGCAAATTAGTGAAAAAAATGATTATAAAAAACCCGATTCGCGCTGTATCCCTTTATGGCTCTAATTTGTGTCATTTTTACACTTTAGACAGTGCTGGCCTTGGATTGCGGGGAATTGAAATTATCGATCAGTCTTATTTAGGCATATTGTCCTTGAAATTAGGATCAGCAAAAAGCTGGGATTTTTTCTTATTCCCGTTCTTTGTGGCAAAATTAGCTGCAGCATGGAACTTGTTTTTGCCTCTCATAATGATAATAAGACGCGTGAGATCCGCGAATTACTTCCTCAATATGAAATATCTTCTTTAAAGGATTTAGGCTTTACCGAAGATATTCCCGAAACCGGTGATACTTTGGCTGCCAATGCATCTATAAAATCTAAACGTATTTATAAGGAGTATGGTAAAGCGGTATTTGCCGATGATACCGGATTAATTGTTCCAGCCTTAAACGGTGAACCCGGTGTGTACTCCGCTCGCTATGCTGGTTCGGAGGCCAATTCGGAAGCCAATATGAGCAAGCTGCTCCAAAACCTGTCCACACAAAAAGATCGAAAAGCCTATTTCGAAACCGTGATATCTTATATTGACAAGGATGGCAATGAAAGTCTTTTTCGCGGTAGGGTAGATGGTGAAATTTTACTTTCTCGACAAGGTAAAGAAGGATTTGGTTATGATCCTATTTTTCAGCCGGAAGGCGAAAAGCGCAGTTTTGCTGAAATGACATCAGCCGAGAAAAACACTATGAGCCACCGTGGAAGAGCCCTACAAGCTTTTATTCAGTTTCTTCAGTCCAGCTAAAAAAGCTAAAGGCCACTTTACCGTAGCGGCGCATTTCATAAAAGTGCTCTAGCTCAGAAAGGTCGGTATCTCTATCGTGCTCAATTACCAAGAAGCCTTCTTCTTGAATGAGTTTTTTAAAGAATACCTGCTCCACCAAAGCTTCATAATCGGTGTAGTCGTAGGGCGGATCAGCAATAATAAGATCGTAAACCTTGTAATCTCTTTTAACATATTCCAAAGCTTCACTGCGATAAACCTCAATATTGAAATTTAGGCTTTCGGAAGTTTTAGTAATGAAATTGCAGCATTTAGGATTCTGATCGACCGCACTAATGTTTTCGCAACCGCGACTAGCAAATTCGTAGCTAAGGTTGCCTGTACCGGCAAATAAATCCAAAACACTTATTTCATCAATATAAAAGTGATTATTGAGGATATTGAAAAGGGCTTCTTTGGCGAAATCCGTGGTGGGCCGCACTGGCAATGCCGGGGCCTTAATGATTTTCCCACGAAATTTTCCGCTAATAATACGGGTCATAATACTCCCAGTAAATTTATGTTTTCACGCAGCTCCTTTTCACTAATCATTGGCGATAAGCGGAAGACTGACGGTATGCTGATATCTTTAACCTCGGCGATATAGCGTTCTAATAAAACTCTTAGTTTGTCACCTTTCAGGCTTAAGCCTCCAACCTTTAATTGTAATTCGGTAGGAAGAAAACGGTTTTGCTCCAAACAGTATAATATGAAGTAGAGTAAATCTTCTTCTGTTTGGTACTCAAATTTATTATACCACCTTAAACTGCCACGCTCACTAAGGTAGAAGTCGGCCTCATTAGGGCTCACATAGAGTAAGCCGGAGAAATTATTTTGAGGCAGCAGTCCATGCAGCCGATCAATGGCGGTAGCTTCATGATGTATGATGGCTTGGCCTAATCGTTTTTTAATCCACTCGCTAATCTGTTCGGGAATAGCGTGTACCATAATGACTTGACTACCAGTCCAATGATCGGTATAAATTCGATCACCTTTACTGAGTTTAGCGGTATAGGATAGAATTTTCTGACCATTACCTTTTTGGTAATAATCCTCTGGTACTAGGCTGAATTTCTGGAAATTAACCAGACATTGAATGCTAGCCGAATGATCTGGACTAATTGGCAATTGATCTAGGCACTTTTCGTATTGTGCTGTAAGGGCCGCCATGTCTTTTGCGGCCGACCAATAGGCCTGAGCGCTTAAAAGTATTTGACGCTTCTCGGCACCACTTACTAGAATGGAAAAGCCTGTCTTAGACAGGCTTATCACGGTATGACAATTTTTTATGCTATCGCGATTTAAGCCGGCATCGACTTTTAGCGAAAGCGAATCTGTGTTATCTCCAGTTACCACTTAAAGTTGGTTCGTTCATATCACCTACTTGTAGCGCATAATCATCATCAATGTATTGATCATATTTTTTCAATACATCGTGGAAAATGGCAGTGTTCGGAGCACGACATTCAAATACAGGAACTACAACATCATTCACATTTAACTTACCAGCTTCAAGTTCAAACTCACTTTTATCGCTGTAAGGGATGTAGCGTAATGATTCGGGATCGAAATCTTTTCCGAATAATTTCAATTTTACAGATTCGTAGCCAAGAACTGTAGTAATAATGGTGTCTTTCTCCATTTCAGTTTGATAGACCTCATTATAATACATAAAGGAAGAATCCTTACGTTCAATTTTTGCCAGACGACCAGTATCCACAAAAGCGATTACTGCATCTAAGTCTTCTGCGAAAGCGCGATACTCAGTTCGATAAGCTTTCTGCACGTCTCGAATCTGCTCTAATTTGGCTTTCACCGCATCATAACGACGCTTCTCTAATTTCTCGTAATTGATCGGATCCAGAATTATCGAGTAGAGGCGGTAACCTAAGAATATGATAATTACGAATAAGACCGCCTTGATAATCGTTGAAGTGGTTGAATTCATTCTATTTACGGACGTTTGGTGTTCGTGTTTTCAGCAAATCTACAATTTTTTTCAGTTGGCAAACTCCTTTTTTCCGCCCTACTTTTGAAGGATGAACAAGGAATGGAAAAGGGCCTTTTATACAGCCTTAAAAAAGGCTTTTCCTCATCAGCCAACTGCAGGCCAATTGGAGGCCTTTAAGCAGCTAACGCTTTTTTCGGCCGAACCGCGTGCTGACTTGATATTTCTTTTACGCGGATATGCTGGTACGGGTAAAACTAGTCTTATTCAGGCTCTGGTTCAAACTCTAAATCAGTTCGAACGGAAGGCTGTATTGCTGGCACCCACCGGTAGAGCCGCTAAAGTGATGAGTAATTATGCGCATCGTCCGGCCTTTACAATCCATAAATACATTTACCGCTTACAAACCGATCGGCGAGGTTTTAACATCTTTCGTTTACGAAAAAATAAGCCACGA
>CATMQD010000201.1 GCA_950073045.1 uncultured Flavobacteriales bacterium
CATCCCTATTAGAAAGGCAGCCTGCTCATTAAACATCAATGCTATATCTCCAGCTAGGGAGAAAAATAAAGCAATAATTATTGGTCCTAAGGCCTTATACCCTTCTCGATTTTTACTTAGGGTGAAGAGTATGAGTGAACCGACAATTAAAGGTTTGCTCAGCCAAAGCATTTGCCCGTCATCACCTCGGTAAATTACCGCCAAATGAAATAAAACAATGGCCCCGAAAATCTTCAGGAAGTCTTTAATCTGCAATTTAGTTCTCTTGGGTTTTTAGATAGTACTTCATCGCCTCGCCCATATTGGTATTAAGATCTTTAATTCGAGTTTCATGGGAAGGATGGGTAGAAAGAAATTCTGGTGGTTGGTTTCCGCCACTATTGGCAGCCATTCGCTCCCAAAATTTAGGGGCTTCACGCGGATCATAGCCGGCCATAGCCATAAATACTAGTCCCATTTTATCGGCCTCACTTTCGTGAAGTCGGCTAAAAGGTAACATCGCCCCATACTGTGAACCAATTCCGTAGGCTGCCATGTATAAACTTTGCGTTTTCTCCGGTTGATCCTTTATCGCTACTTGCAAGGCTACTCCTCCAAATTGTTGGATTAAACCTTGACTCATACGCTCAGATCCGTGACTAGCAATAGCATGAGCAATTTCGTGCCCCATTACCACCGCAATGCCCGCTTCATCTTTACAAATCGGGATGATGCCAGTATAAAAGGCCACTTTGCCACCAGGCATACACCAGGCATTAGCCACATTCTCTTCAATAAGATTAAACTCCCACTTAAAGTCCTTAATCATATCTGCATGTCCCTTCTTACGAAGATATTCCTCTACAGCTACCGATATTTTCTGCCCTACCCTACTTACCATTTGTGCTTCTGGGGTTCCCTTCAACACCTTCGCTTCTGATAATACTTGGCGATACTGATCTACGGCCATGGCATTCATTTGAGAGCCAGGAATTAAAGACACTTGCTTACGACCAGTTAGAGGAACCGTTTTACAAGCACTTAAAAGAAATAGACTGCTTAATAGGAGGTATTTACGCATGGTTGTTATTTGAGAACAAAGAAAACACTTTTGACAGGAGAAATCGCTTGCACCTGAAAAGTTGACGGTGAAATTTACTTGAATAGGTCAATTAGTCAGGTTAAATATCCTAATAAGTGCTGATTTACCAAATGGCATTTCAATTGTTATAAAGGTGGCGTGTATAATCTTAAAAAAGAAGCAAAATGAAAATTATAAAAAGAACAAACGACCTTCCCTTATTCGATCATTTATTGGATGGATTCTTCCGCGATGAACCGATGCATTGGATGAACCGAGAACAGAAAGTTAGCTCCAATCAATCGGTAAATATCCTCGAGGATGACAATGGATTTACCATTGAATTAATGGCCCCTGGTTTCCGTAAGGAAGACTTGCATATCGAAGTAGTAGAAAATCTTTTAAAATTAAGCGCTAAGCGAGAACTGGAAAAGGAAAGCGAAGATCGCAACTACCTACGTCGCGAATTCCGTTTAAATAGTATCGAACGTGAATTCCGTTTACCCGAAAATCGAATTGATGAGGAAAACATCAGTGCTCGATTTGAAGATGGCATCCTCTTGGTAAACTTACCAAAGAAGGAAGAGGTAAAGAAAGCTAGTCGCCTTATTGAGGTGAACTAATTCCATTACGATTCGAAATAAATTCCTCTAAAGCCTTCGAATCGTATTTATAAATAGAGATACTAATAGTGTCTTTTTCATTGAGTAGCAGCTGGGTAGTTTTTGGACTATCCAGCTTTTTTATTTCCTGAAAGGAGAATTTCTCGTACCCTCCCCAAGGGTGCACCAGCGTGAGTGCTTGTTTATCCAAAGCAAGTCCAGTGTTTAAAGCCGAATAGCTGAGAATGGAAAAGAGCACTAAACCCACTCCGTATTGAATTGTGCGGAAAGTACCGAAGCTCTGATATCCCTGAGCGAGTTCTTGTAATTCTTCTAGGTAGAAACTAAGTCCATCGGCTTGCAGTTTTCTATTCAGCCGAAAGGCTACTAAAGAGCCAATTAATAAACCACCCAAGAGGGCAGGTTGCCATAAAGCGGAATTCTTTAAGGGGAAATACAAGTGATCAGCCGATTCCAGCCAATTGAGCTCGTCCTTAATAAAAACAAGTAGGTAGTAAAGAGCTGCTCCAAAAATCACAATGAACACCAATAGCAACTGGAAATAGCGCATTCGGAATTTCCGTAATGCTTCTAAGGACTCCGGAGAGAACTGTTGCATCTCCGCTTTCTTGGGTAAAAAACGCCGCACCGCTCCTCTAAAAAGAACAAAGAGTAAAAGCAGTGTAAGAAGTTCTAAAATCAGCTTCATTCCAAAATCTTAGGGTTAAAGATACGCCAAATCGCATCTTCCCCCGGATTGATGGCTTTGATATCTACCAGCTCAGCACCCACAGGATGTTTAAACTGGATACGCCCAGCGTGCAAGCTAATACTGGCATCGTGATTGGAGCGAGCAAAGCCATATTTGAGATCGCCTTTAATAGGTGAACCAATGGCTGCTAATTGCGCTCGAATTTGATGGTGCCGACCGGTATGCAATTCCACTTCAATCAAAAAGTAGCGCTGTGACTCTCCTTTAATACGGTAAGTTAATTCTGCCTTTTTAGCTTGTTTATCTCCGGCGGGCCGAACAAAGGACTTGTTCTTTTTTGCGTCTTTTTTAAGATAGTGCACCAAGCGATCTTCGGCTTTAGACGGTTTAGTTTGAACTACGGCATAATAGGTTTTGGCCACATCGCGTTGCTCAAAAATCTTGTTCATCCTGGCCAGGGCTTTGCTGGTTTTTGCAAAAACTACAATTCCCGAGGTTGGACGATCTAAACGATGCACCAGGCCACAAAAAACATTACCCGGTTTATTATAGGTATCCCGGATATACTCGCGAGCCTTTTCCAAAAGAGGACGGTCGCCGGTATGATCGCCTTGCACTAGCTCACCTGCGAGCTTATTGATAATAAGCAGGTGATTATCTTCAAATAAAATACGTTCTTTCAAGGGCACTAATACTGCTCCTTTTCATTAGGAAATTCTAAGCTTTTAACATCGTGCACATAAGATTGCACGGCGGTATTTATCTCGGTGTATAGGTCGAGATAGCGACGTAAAAATCGTGGGTTAAACTCGTGGGTCATTCCCAGCATATCGTGCAATACCAAAACCTGACCATCTACTCCTGCTCCGGCGCCAATACCAATTACTGGAATACTAAGCTCCTTAGCCACCCTCTCCGCTAAATCGGCAGGGATTTTCTCGAGCACCAATGCAAAACAACCTGCTTGTTCTAAAGCTTTGGCATCGGCTAATAATTTTTCAGCTTCTGCTTCTTGGCGAGCTCTAACGGTATAAGTTCCGAATTTATAAATACTCTGAGGAGTTAAACCTAAGTGTCCCATTACTGGGATACCTGCAGTTAAGATTCGTTCAATGGATTCAATAATTTCGATGCCACCTTCCAGCTTTACCGCGTGACCGCCACTTTCTTTCATTATCCGGATTGCAGAACCCAATGCCTCTTTTGAGTTCCCTTGATATGAACCAAAAGGTAAATCGACTACAACGAGGGCTCGGTTAATAGCGCGCACCACACTGGAAGCATGATATATCATTTGATCGAGAGTAATAGGCAAGGTCGTTTCGTGCCCAGCCATAACATTGGAGGCACTATCGCCAACCAATATTACATCTACTCCGGCCTTATCGACAATCCCCGCCAAGGTAAAATCATAGGCGGTTAGCATGGAGATCTTCTCTCCATTGCGCTTCATCTCCTGAACGGAATTGGTAGTTACTTTCTTAAAATCGGAGCTAGCTACTGACATATAAATTTTTTCTGAATGCAAATTTATACTTTTGAGCCTTCTGCTCTGTGGTAGGATGAATTTACTCTGTACTATGAAAAAAATATTCGGTGGTCTTATAGCGCTCTTGCTTTTGCAGAGCTGCGACAATGAAATTGATGTTAATGCGGATTACAAGGACCTTACTGTAATGTATGGGGTTTTAGACCCCGCCAGTGATACTAATTACGTACGCATTCAAAGAGGTTATTTGGGCGATGAAGCAGCGAGTGCTTCTTTTGGCATCAGCGATTCACTTTATTATGATTCCGCTGAGATCGATGTTTTTATCCGCGAGTATAGTAATCCAAACGCCACCACTTTCGATCGAGAGGCCAAATTAATTTGGGATGATAGTAAAAGTTTAGATACTGGCACTTACACCGGAGAAGGTCATCACTTATACCGCGTTCCTAGCAATTTCGATATCCAAAGAGATAAAGAATATGAGGTAGTTGTACGCCGGTTAGACGGAACTGAAGCCTCTGCTCGTACTGGAATAGTTGGTAGAATTCGGATTTTACGCCCCTTAGAACCATTTTCAATTCGCATCTTCAACGGGCAAATTCAGTTTATTGCTGACCAGGAAACCACACAACCCAATCCGGAAGCCACTGTAAAAATGACCGCCTACCAGCCCGTGCTTTACTTCCATTATAAAGAAGTGAATTTGACTACCGATGAAGAAAGCTTCCACACGGTAACCATCCGCTTGCCATTGCAAGAAACTCGTTTCGATCAAACCGAAATTATCTATAATGGCAGTCAGCTCTATGCTGCTCTAGCTAGTGAAATTGAACCCGACCCAAGTAAAAATATTTTGCGCTTCTTCCAGAATATGGATTTGGAAATTACCGGTGTTTCGGAGGACATGATGACCTATATCGAGCTGAACAGCCCCGCTACAGGTGTAAATCAAAACCGACCACAATTTGAACAAGTGGTTAATGGTACCGGAATTTTAACTTCTCGCACCACCGTGGCACGTGAACAAATTGACCTTCAAGAAACCATTGAATCGAGAATGTTGGAAAATTCCTTGGTATGCGATTTAAACTTCACCATTTTGAAGCTTAATGGTTCTGACACATGTTACTGTATCAATAATCAAGAAGTTTGTTTTTAACTGACAGAGCGGCATTTTCACACCAAATCGTCAGTCAAAATACACGATCCTGTCAGTAATGGCAGGATTTTTTTTGCTTCTACCCCTTGGCATAAGCTTTGTCCTAATTGTCGTGAAAATTGAGCTAACCATTAAAAATCAATTATAGCCATGGGAAAAATCATTGGCATTGACTTAGGAACTACTAACTCTTGCGTTGCCGTGATGGAAGGTAACGAGCCAACGGTAGTACCTAACAGCGAAGGAAAACGCACTACCCCTTCTGTGATCGCATTTGTAGAAGGAGGCGAGCGCAAGGTGGGCGACCCTGCAAAACGTCAGGCCATCACTAACCCTCATAAAACTATCAGCTCTATTAAGCGCTTCATGGGTTCTGGATTTTCTGAAGTAGAAACCGAAGCCAAAAGAGTTCCTTATAAAGTTGTAAAGGGCGAAAACAACACTCCACGTGTTGAAATCGACGATCGTAAATATACTCCTCAGGAGCTGTCAGCAATGGTACTTCAGAAAATGAAGAAAACCGCTGAAGACTATTTAGGAGAAGAGGTAAGTGAGGCAGTAATCACTGTACCAGCTTACTTTAACGACTCTCAGCGTCAGGCTACCAAAGAAGCAGGTGAAATTGCTGGCCTTAAAGTACGCCGTATCATTAACGAACCTACTGCAGCCTCTTTGGCTTATGGTATCGACAAAAAAGGTCAAGACCAGAAAGTTGCAGTATTCGATTGTGGTGGTGGTACTCATGATGTTTCTATCCTTGAATTAGGAGATGGAGTATTTGAAGTATTAGCTACTGATGGAGATACTCACTTAGGTGGTGATGATTTCGACCAAGCGGTAATCGACTGGTTAATTAATGAATTTAAGTCAGAAGAAGATTTCGACTTAAGCACCGATCCAATGGCGCTTCAGCGTTTGAAAGAAGCGGCAGAAAAAGCGAAGATTGAGCTTTCTAGTTCTAATGAAACTGAAATCAACCTTCCTTACATTACTGCTACTGCTTCTGGTCCTAAGCACTTAGTACGTAAAATTAGCCGCTCTAAATTTGAGCAATTAGTACATGATTTAGTAGATCGAACTATCGCTCCTTGTCGTACTGCCCTTAAAAATGCTGACCTTGATGTTTCCGATATCGATGAAGTAATTTTAGTAGGTGGTTCTACTCGTATTCCAGCGGTACAAGAAGCAGTAAAGAAATTCTTCGGTAAAGAGCCATCCAAAGGTGTAAATCCTGACGAAGTTGTTGCTCTTGGTGCGGCCATTCAAGGTGGTGTATTAGCGGGAGATGTAAAAGACGTACTGCTTTTAGATGTTACTCCACTTTCTTTAGGTATCGAAACTATGGGTGGTGTATTCACTAAACTAATCGAAGCGAATACCA
>CATMQD010000202.1 GCA_950073045.1 uncultured Flavobacteriales bacterium
CACCACTGGTTCCGCTAATTCCAGAAGAAGTATGTGTGATGTAATTTCCGGTCTTTCGGGTACGACTACTATTACTTACTTGGATAGTTCCTTCGTGACCACTCGCCGATTCAACACTGGCCGAAAAGCCCATCCGATCGGTGCCGGTGCCATTATTATCGGCAGTAATGGTAATGGAATAAACAGAGTCCTCCATAAAGCCAGTACTAGGAATGTCCGTGCTTATGCTAACCGTTTGCCCGGCTGCCGCAGGACCATTATGACAACCCGGACGATCGCATCCATTGCCATTGCTTGCTGGCGATCCGCTGGCTCCAGTTGGAGCGCCACCACTATTGGTGTAGGCGTCTTGAACTACAAACAATCCAAGTGCGGCGGTTAAAACAAAAAGGTATTTTTTCTTCATATATAGAGATTTGTGCGGAAATTTACTAAAGTCTCGTTTGGGGATAACTATTTTTGTGCAAAATTGATCTTAATGGCAAGTGATTTATTCGAATCACCGGATTATTACGGTGTAGATGATCTCCTTAGTGAGGAGCATAAATTAGTAAGAGCTGCAACCCGCGACTGGGTAAAGAAAGAGGTTAGTCCTATTATTGAAGACTATGCCCAAAAAGCAGCCTTCCCAACCCAATTAATTAAGGGACTTGCAGAGGTAGGTGCCTTTGGACCATACATCCCTGAAGAGTACGGCGGTGCTGGTTTAGATCAGATTTCCTACGGTTTAATGATGCAGGAAATTGAGCGTGGTGATTCTGGAGTTCGTTCCACTTGCTCGGTTCAATCTTCCCTAGTGATGTTCCCCATCTATGCCTATGGATCGGAAGAGCAAAAACAAAAATTCCTACCTAAACTCGCCAGTGGTGAGTTCCTAGGATCTTTCGGTTTAACCGAACCTAATTTTGGTTCTAATCCTTCTGGGATGATTACCAATTACAAGGATATGGGCGACCATTACCTTTTAAACGGTGCCAAAATGTGGATCTCCAACGCTCCTTATGCAGATGTGGCTGTAGTTTGGGCTAAAAACGAAGAAGGACGTATCCACGGTTTAATCGTGGAACGCGGCATGGAAGGTTTCACTACTCCTGAAACTCATAATAAGTGGAGCTTGCGTGCCAGCGCTACGGGCGAATTGGTATTCGATAATGTTAAGGTTCCTAAGGAAAATCTACTACCTGGTCGTAGTGGCTTAGGCGCACCATTAAGCTGCTTAGACAGCGCACGTTATGGCATTGCTTGGGGTGCGGTTGGTGCTGCTATGGACTGCTACGATACCGCTTTGCGATATGCTAAGGAGCGGATTCAGTTCGACCGCCCAATTGCTGGCTTTCAGCTACAACAAAAGAAGTTGGCCGAAATGATTACCGAAATCACTAAGGCTCAGCTTATGGTTTGGCGCTTAGGCACCCTTAAGAATGAAGGCAAAGCCACTACCGCTCAAATCAGTATGGCGAAACGCAATAGCGTAGAAATCGCATTAAAAATTGCTCGTGAAGCTCGCCAAATCTTAGGTGGAATGGGCATTACTGGCGATTACAGTATTATGCGCCACATGATGAATTTAGAATCGGTAGTTACCTATGAAGGCACTCATGATATTCACCTTCTAATTACGGGAATGGACATAACCGGAATTCCTGCATTTAAATAGCAAGAATCGTCAATATTCACCTTTAGCCGCTTCAATTATTTTGGAGCGGCTTTTTTATGATGTATTGTGAGTCAAAGCTTCAATAAAAAACCTGTTCCATATCCCGGCCTTTCTTTCATAGGACCAAAAAAAACCCCGGTCTTCAGACCAGGGTTCTTTTAAAATCATGCTTTCTATTTATTAATAGAGATCGCTAGCGTTTATATAACCAGGCTGATCATCGTACCAAGTTTCATAAGAGGCACCTCCACTCTGAGCCCAGATACTGAAGTAATTATAAGCTTGAGAAATATCTACACGCTCTTCAGGGTAGTTAAATCCTCCAACTACGTGAATTGCCCATGGTAAATTAGTATTACTCTTATAGGTGTTCTCGGAGTTAGGATTAGTATTATCATCGATGGTTCCGAAAAGACTAGCATCTGCTAAATCGGTTGGAGCCTCACCTGCTAAATGCACCTCACGTCCGCGAGTTTGATCTACAAAGATGAAAGGATTGTAAGGAGCAGTTCCTAAACTGGCTATGCTTTGTGGATTAGTAAAGTTGATGGTGATGTCAGCGGTATCAGGATCGATACTTGGATTACCATTTACAGTATTCACAAAAGCTTGCCCTGTGGTATTCACCAATACCTGTGAAGCATCATCATAAACAATTACTACTGCCTTAGTCTGACCGCTTTCTGTTCCGTTTCCGTTAGTGCTTACTACATTATTGAATAAGCGGCTACCGCTTACAGAGCTTACTGCATTTTGGTTTACATCTAGCTGAATTCCAAATCCATTATTTAATGAGCCACCCATAGCACGGCTAACAAAACGAGCCTTAAGATCTACCACCTCATTATCGGCATTTAATACTTGCTGGTAACGGTAATCAACTACTAGGTCGTTGAAATCATAGTCACCATAGGCTGGCCATAAATCTTCGTAAGCCAAGCTACCATAAGTGTTTTCAGATGGGAAATAAGAATTGGTTGCACGATCAGCATCGTTTGGATATTCATCTAATTCATCGGCCACACCATCATTATCGGCATCAGCGATTTGTGGCTGACCATTACCTTCTGGATTACAGGCATCAGATGGAATTACGAGAGAACAGCTTGCAGTTGCACCACCAGAGAAATTGCGACTGGCGATATTTTCAATGCCGTTCATATCACAAAACTCAAGGTTATCTTTAATCTCACCACCCCAGTTAGCATCTGAGCGATCTAAAACTTTAAACATAGAGGTGCTACCCTTTCCTTCGATACGTCCATTTAAAAGGAGGTCCTCACATACTGACAAGGCGCCATCTTTCAACTCCATTTCCGCACCACCATTAATGGTCCATTTACCACCTACCTTAACATAGGAGTAGGATTTAATCTTACCATTAAGTTGAAGATCTCCATTTATGTACAGTCCACAGTAATTTTTAATCTCAGTTCCACCATTCACAGATGCATTTCCACTAACGGTAAAGGTTCCGTAGTTCTTCATGTCACCATTAAAGTTAGCTTGATTCGTGGTAGTCACTGTAAAAGTGCCATGATTCTCCAGATCGCAACCTGAATTTAGGTTTAACGCCGCCACATTCATAGTACCATAATTTGTAACATCGGCATTTGGTGAAAACCAATTGGTAATGGTTAAGCTTCCCCCTTGGTAAACCACCAATTCATTCTTGTTATTTGAATTAAGATTGAAGTTGTTTACAGTAACATTCGCACCTGATAAAATCTCTAATTGACCTTGATCGATATTCACATTAGAAATAGTACCACTTCCGCATAAGCGCACAATTGCCTCATTACGGATAGTAACACCAGCATTCCCGCTGTAGGAACCTGTAATACAGTAAACATCATCCTCATCAGTTGCAAAAAAGTTAGAACTCAATCCATTCACACTTTGATCACAGCCATTATTACAATCAGGGCTGCTAAAAGATTCTGTTTGAGCCTTGTTCTTAGCTTGATAGAAAGTATGGTTAACAGTTGAGCTTTTTGGCAAAATGGTTAGGAAGCTAGAACCATCCGGTGCTTGCATTACTAAATACAATTGCTGTAATCCGGTTGGGACAGTTACATTAGAATTTAGGTTGGCACCATTATCGATAAAGGCGCGATACACTGGAGAAGCAACCGCTGATGGGTTTTCGGTATATACCTTTAAAAGATATTTAGTGTTTAGAGGAGCCTCCTCAATATTTAGATTTAAGGTAATATCCTCGGTGGTAGCGAAGTTAAAATCGCTAGGCACATTTAAATCGAGAGTTGAAGATACACCTGTTACAGGTGCACTGGCAGTAGTTTCATTGTCTTTTTTACAAGAAACGACCGTTAAGCTTAAGGCTAGGCCAAGGGTTAATACTCTAAGGGAGCGCATGATTTTTAATTTTTAGGTTGTGCCACTCTAACTGCATAATGAGTGCCAAAATCGTTACTGCCTGTTAACCAGTGTTTTAATATACAGAGACTCTTCCCGTAATGGGAAATTCAAATACATATTTCTCAATTTGGTCATTTTCTCGGATTGAAAGACTCTTTCCCTTTCAACAAATCGAAGAACATAATAAAATCCCTGGCCAAACTATAGCCAGGGTATTGAAAAGTTGCTGGTTTATTCTGTTCGAAGAAGAAATGTCCTACCCAAGCAAAGCCATATCCCAAAAAGGGAATAGCAATTAAAAACCAATAATTAAAGGTGAACCAAAAGCTAATAAAGCTCAATAGCACTAGTCCAGTGCCTATAAAATGCAGTACCCTGCAAGTATAATCCTGATGCTCGCTTAGATAGAAGGGGTAAAACTCTCTTAGTGATTTGTATTTGGGGGAATTGGCCATAGCAGGTATAAAGTTCCAAGATAAGGCCTATTTAATTATCCTTGAACGATTTAGTAATAATTACAAGCCATCAAGGGAGCGACTTTAGGATATTATCATAATTCAAATCCAAAAAAAGACCACTATTTGCATTATTCCATAATCACAATTCTCTTTGGCGCGAAAAAATACAGATTCGGCACCTGTGAAGCATAGCCCATTACGGATTCGTAATGATTTATAATACCTTTACTATTCCTTAATATGAAGAACCCGAATACTTTTCAGAATAAGTTTTTTGAGCTTGTAAAGGAGCGCGTGCAGGACCATGAAATGCTAGTTGATGTTATAACTGATCTCCTGCATTGCAGTCGTGACTCGGCCTACAGGCGTATACGTGGCACCACCGACCTTAGTCTAAACGACATGGCTGTGATTGCTCGTCACTTTAGCATTCCTTTAAATCACCTTTTAGGTCAAAGCGATCAATCGGTTCTTTTCCAGAGAGGAAATTTCATTCGCAGCCTAGAGGACTTTCGGACCTATTTAGAGTCTAGCCTCACTCAATTGCGCAGCATCGCTAATTATAAATCACATCAGTTGATTTACCAGGCCAAGGATGTCCCGATATACTATCAGTTCCGTTTTCCCAAATTGAGCGCCTTCAAAATGTTTGTTTGGCTTAAATCAATCTACGGGGTACAGCATTTAAATGGATTGCAATATGAGTCGGGCATGATTCCTCAAGACTTAAAAGACTTGGGAGTTCAATTATGGGAAGCCTACTCGAAAATTAACAGTGTTGAGATTTGGAATGACACCACCATCCTTAGCTTACTCAATCAATTAGAGTATTACTACGAGGCAGGCCTCCTCAATTCTAAAGAAGAGGCGATTGCCATTTGCGAGGAATATCAAGAGATGATGAAGCTTGTGTACCAGCAAGCCTTAAGAGGAAAGAAAGCTCATGCTAAAAAGCTGGATGAATTTGGCTCGGCCGATTACCATATGTATTACCATGAAATCCTAATCATGGATAATCACATCTTAGTGGAGTTAGATCAGAATAAGAAAATCTACTTTGTGCCTTATGCAGGGGTAAATTACCTCAATACAAACGACCCCTTGCTAACCGATAGCATGTCTACTTACCTATGGTCACAAAAAGAAAAATCCTCCCTTATCAGTAACATATCTGAAAAAGAGAGGAACAAATTTTTCATCCGGATTAAAAACCGAATCGATCAGCTCAAAAATAAGATTGAGATGACGAACCCTTTTATGTAATAGAAAGGGCTAGGGCCACAATGGCCAAGATTATCACAACAATACCCACTTTTTGAGCCATGTCTGAACGTTTGGTAGTTACTTCTTCCATAGCTTCCCTGTTTAGTTAGTGCTCGAATATACTAAAAATCAGCGATATCTGTCAAGCATTCAGAACTTAAGGCAGATTTAAACCTGGGCTAAAACTAGATTAACTAGGTGAGGTTTTCATAAATAAATAGAGCAGCCGCTAAAATCACAACAATAATCAAAACTACTAAAGCTCTTTGAACATAGTCCTTAGTAGTAAGCTCCGCTTTTTGGGCTTTTCTTATTTGTTTAGCGCGATCCCGCACTGCCTGGCTTCGTTTTTTTTCCATAATAACCCCGTTTTTTCCCTGTTTGAGCCCAAGTTAATAAAATTTAAGCGGCTAACTGATGGGATTAAGAACAACGCTAAAGATGGTGATACTATTTGGGTCGCGTCCAAAGTTTAACTTATCCAAAGCTTCTGGAATATCCTTCGCTCTAAAATAGGAAGTATGCAACTCATTATCGCCTTTTGCCGAC
>CATMQD010000203.1 GCA_950073045.1 uncultured Flavobacteriales bacterium
TATTGGTATCGTATCTAAATCTGGTACCTTAACCTATGAAGCAGTGGATCAAATTACCAAAGCTGGTATGGGTCAGAGTACTGCAATTGGTATCGGTGGCGATCCAATTATTGGGACTTCAATGAAGGAAGCTATAGAGCTTTTAATGAATGATGATGAAACTGATGGAATCGTAATGATTGGTGAAATCGGTGGTCAGATGGAAGCAGAAGCCGCCCGTTGGATTAAGGAAAATGGTACCAAGCCAGTAGTTGGTTTTATCGCTGGTGAAACTGCGCCTAAAGGTCGTACCATGGGTCACGCTGGTGCAATTGTAGGTGGTAGTGAAGATACTGCCCAGGCTAAAAAGGCTATTATGCGCGAATGTGGAATTCACGTGGTAGAGTCTCCTGCTACTATTGGAACTAAAATGACAGAGGTTCTTAAATAAGCCTCTTTCTCCATAAACTTAAAATCCCAGTGCTAAAGCATTGGGATTTTTTTATGCCCGTATTTTTGTATTCACAACCCTTCTTTATCATTCCTAATGATTCGAAAGCTTAAGCAAGAATTTTTACTAAAGGCCCCAAAAGGCCAAGTAGCTGAATTAGAGCAATGTTTCTTTCTTCTTTTAAAGGATAAGTTTGATTATAGTGGCCGGGATTATTTGATGGATGAAAGTTTAGATGCGGATCAGTTGGCGACTTTTAAAAACGATTTAGAAAAACTGCTTTCGGGTACTCCGGTTCAACATCTTATAGGTTACAGCATTTTTTATGGATTAAAGATTAAAGTGGATAATCGAGTATTGATTCCTCGTCCCGAAACTGAGGAGCTAGTATCCATCTGCCTTGAGCGGAAGAAAAATGCAAAACGAGCGATTGATTTAGCCACTGGAAGTGCATGTATTGCTTTAGCATTCAAACAAAAAGTGGCAGAAGTTTATGCTTTAGAGAAAAGTGAGGCTGCTTTAAGTTTGGCTCGTGAAAACGCTATACTAAACGATTTAAGTCTGCATTTTATACAAGATGATATATTAGAACCTCAGGAGGATTGGCCTGAGGAATTGGATCTGATTGTTAGCAATCCTCCCTATATCCGCGATTTGGAGAAATCGGAAATGGAGAAAAAGGTTTTAAATCACGAACCAGAAATGGCACTTTTTGTGGAGGATGACGATCCCTTAATCTTTTATGATGCCATTACAAAGTATGCGTATCAAGCCTTGTCTAAGGAAGGGCTTCTGGCTTTTGAAATCAATCAGTATTTAGGGGAGGAGATGAAAACTCTTTTGGGCCAATACTTTTTAGAAACCGAAATACTAAATGACTCTTTTGGTAATGCCCGCTTCGCTTTGGCCCATAAAAAAAGGCCTACCCAATAGGCAGGCCTTTAAAAATGAAATATTTTTTCTTAGAGCTTAGCATTAAGCTCAGAACCAGCTTTAAACTTAGCAACAGTTTTTGCTGGAATTTGAATAGTTTGGCCTGTCTGTGGGTTACGACCTTCACGTGCTGAACGCTCAGAAGTGGAGAAAGTACCGAAACCTACTAAAGATACACGACCACCACCAGCAAGAGTTTCAGTCACTTTATCGGTGAAAGCGTCTAATGCTTTTTTAGCAGCGGCTTTAGAGATACCGGCTTCTGCAGCCATAGCGTCAATAAGATCAGCTTTGTTCATTTCTTTAATTTTTGGTTAGACAAATTGTGATTCGAACAAGAACAAAAATAACCGAAACCCGCTATCCACCAACAAATCAGCCTAAAAAAGCAGTCTATTGTTAAAAATTATAAAACTCTGTTAATAACCACTTTAGGTAAAGTATTGATAACGAGACACTTAAAATAAGTAGCTATTTTCGTTAATTTCTTGTCCATTCAGGAAATCCAAGGCTTTCAGGCGTTTTTTACCCTGTGGTTGTAGGCTTAAAAGCTCCAAATTTCGATCAGCGGTGGCTATATAAAGCTGTTTTCCATCTTTAATTAAACTCCCAGGCTCTCCTGTGCTTGCTGTATTAGTTAGGGCCGTTTCTAATATTTTAACTGTTCCATCAAAACCGGGAACCGACATATTTGCCCATGTTGCTGGAAAGGGTGACATAGCGCGGACTAGATTATGAATAGTCTGCGCCTTTTGCTGAAAGTTAATTTTTAAGTCTTCCTTGAAAATCTTTGGCGCCTCCTTAATTACTTCGCTGCTTTCTTGTTTAATAGGCTTAGCTGTACCTTCTGCAATAGCATCCAAAGTTTCACAAACCAATTTTGCACCAATAGGCATCATTCGATCGTGCAAGGAGCCAGCATTTTCATTTTCACCAATGGGCATCTTAACTTGCTTAATAAGCGCACCAGTGTCTATTTTCTCATCAATAAAGAAAGTAGATAAGCCCGTTTCGCTTTCACCATTTACGATTGCCCAGTTAATGGGTGCTGCGCCGCGATACTGGGGCAGGAGTGAGGCATGCAAATTAAAGGTGCCCTGTTTAGGCATTTGCCATACCAGTTTGGGAAGCATTCTAAAGGCTACAACTACAAATACATCAGCCTTATAGGATTCTAACTCCTTTAAAAAGCCTTCATCCCTCAATTTCTCTGGTTGTAAAACTGGAATCTCTAGTTCTAAAGCCCTTTCCTTTACGGCAGAGGCTTTTAATTTCCGACCTCTTCCCGCTGGGCGATCAGGGCTGCTTACTACTGCTACTAATTCGTGATCTGATTGATGTATACCATCTAGCATGGCTACCGCGAAAGGCGGGGTACCCATAAAAATTACGCGCATAAATAAAATTTAGATATCCCAGCTAAATCCTAAGTTGAGATTAGTGGCATTATAAACGCCAAAGGTATAATCGGCACTCACATATCCGAAAACTAAGAATTTAATTCGGAGGCCTAAATTTCCAGCCCAGCCACTACCATTGGTGCTACTAAGATCGATAGGATCCTTAATGCTTTGTTGCGGGTTTAAAGGATTACCTGGATTAATATAATCATAGGTACCCGAAACTTTAAAAGATGAATTAAGGTAATTGTATCCAAAGCCACCATAAAAGGTAAGGAAGAGCACTTTCTTGCTTATTAATAGTCGAGTTATAAAAGCATCCGCCCCTAAATCGATTCGCTTATCATTATTGGCATCAGGCTCCAAATCTTGGCCTAAGTCCATTTGAGAATAGGAGGCAAAAGCCGCGATGCTAATTGGAATCGCTTTACCACCGGGAATGTATCGCTTTAAATCATGCTTAAGGCCAATACCCCACATGCCAATTTCAGAGCCATCTAAAAAAGGAATACCACTATTTGGTAAATAATGACCGCTAATTTCGAAGTCGAAAGGTAAACCTACCCCTGCATGAATTGCCATCATTGGGGCAATATTATATCCTATACCGCTAGGCATATTAAACGAGCTACCTGAGAAATTCTGCAAAGCAGGATCGCTATACCTTAAACGAGCACCAGGAGCATCTTCACCAAACACGGTAGGAGTAACATTGTCGCTAGGATTCACTAGCTCTAATTCTTCTAGTTTATTTGGATCGATAGTGAAGTTTTGAAATTCACTTGGAACAATGCTAATGGAAGGTGTAAAGCCTATTTCGAAACGTCCGGTGCGTTTAACCTTAGCGGTATTATACCAGCCTTGGGTTAAACCAAAGGCCATAGCTTCGCTGAAAGGAGCTAAATAGCCAGTGCCTAAGTAATTGATATCGTTTTGTGTACCAGCAATAGATGGTCCAAAATTAATTTGAGCACTGAGGCTTAGTCCAATAAAACTAAATGCAAGAAGGTTGATTATTCTTTTCATGAGGGCTTTTCCTCAAAAGTAGTAAAATCAATGTGGGCCAAAACTTAAGCGTAGCTTTTCACCATCCTTTTTTAATACTTCCTCTGCTAATAGTCTACGAATGGATTGTTCTGCCTTTTGGCGATTTTGACAAACAGCAATTAAATCGGCATAGGATTGAGGTCCATTTTCCAAAGCACGAATTTGCTTTGATCGGCAATCCTCGGGTTTAGCCTTTCGGCGACGGCAAACATCGCATTGACCACAATCCTCTTTTATTTCTTCACCAAAATAGGCCAGCAAATTTTTTAATCTGCAGAGATCATCTTTCTCTACAAAGCGAATTACCGCCTCCAATTGCTCTAAGAGCTCTTGCTTGCGCTTTTCTAAAAACTCCTCGCTTAATTTTAAATCTTTAAAATGCTGCCGATCCTCCAAAAGGGCAATGCTCGCCTCGTCCGAAGCTGGGCGGTACTCGATGAGCTCATGGCTCTGCATCTGCTTTAAAGCGGCCTTAATTTTATAGGTACTGGTGTTTATCCTTTGAGCGAGCAGGTTTTCATTAATCCGACCAAAATCTAAATCTAAACCGCCATAGGACCGCAATAAAAGCTTTAGCACTTGATCCATAGCCGGATTTTGTAATTGATAGTCGTAAAGTGTTCTACGGTCGGCTTTTATCCGCAAAAGCGAAAAACTCCGGCCTTGGGCATTAAACTCTAGTATTCCTTCTTTATTAAGGATTCCCAGAGCTTGTAGAGCTAAATTCGGACTGAAGCGATAGCGATTGCTAAAAGCCTGTAAGTCGAAATCGTATACACTTCCTTCCGCGCTACCTATGCCAATTTGCAAGAAATTTAAAAGGGCGCGGTAAACCCGCACCACATCTTTACGATCGGGAAAGCTATTGAGGAATTTTTGCCGCAGTTGAATAACATCAGTAGGACCAACAAGCACAAAAGACCAGGCTTTTCGTCCGTCCCTTGCGCCTCTCCCAGCTTCTTGAAAATAGGCTTCTAGTGAATCTGGTAGATCTAGGTGGATGATAAGTCGAACATCCGGTTTATCGATTCCCATTCCGAAAGCATTGGTGCAAACCATTACCCTACAACGGTTTTCTACCCAGTCCTTTTGTTTCTGTTGCCTTTGTTCTAAACTTAAACCCGCATGGTAGAAATCTGCTGAATAGCCCGTTTCCTTGAGCCATTTGGCCACTTCCATGGTGCCTTTACGGTTTCGAAGGTAAATAAGGGCAGTGCCTTTTACCTTTTCGAGTAATTCTTTACAGCGGCCCCATTTATTATCGGTTTTTAGAACATTATAGGCTAACTCTGGACGGGCAAAGCTTTTTTGGAATACTTGAGCACCTTCTCTAAAATGCAGCTTTTGCTGAATGTCTGTTACCACCTTAGGGGTAGCGGTTGCAGTAAGAGCAAGGAATGGTACATCAGGAAAAAGCTCTCGTAGCTTATAAATCTCCAAATAGGGCGGTCTAAAATCATAGCCCCATTGGCTGATACAATGTGCCTCATCTACCACCAAACTGTTTACCTTTACAAAGCTTAGGCGATGCATGAGTTTCTCTGACTGCAAGCTTTCTGGAGATAGATAGATGAATTTATAATAGCCATTACTAGCATTATGCAAGGCCAATTCCTTTTGATTGGAATTTAAAGAGGAGTTAATAGCCACCGCATTAATGCCTACTTGCTTCAAGTTTTCCACTTGATCGGTCATCAAAGCAATTAAGGGGGAAATGACTAGGGCACAACCTTCTTCAGCTAAAGCTGGAACTTGAAAACAGATAGACTTGCCACCGCCTGTAGGAAGTAAGGCTAGGGTGTCTTTACCCGATAAGGATGAATTAATAATATCCTCCTGTACCGGTCGAAATTGAGAGTAACCCCAATACTGTTTTAAGATTTTATGGATATCCTTAGGCATCCAATTTAAGGTGACTTAAAATGAATTGTAATCGTTGGTGTGGCTGCACTTTTGGGACTTCTACAATAGTATAGCCCTGTTCTTGGTACATCTCGCGTAAAGCGCGATCAATGTCTAACATTAGGTCTTTATCTTCCCAGCGAACTTCATCATTTCCATAAATCTCTAACCAAGGGGGCATCAAGAAAATATCATGATGATAAGGGAATTTAATCGATAAATCCTCGAGTTCTTTATTTTGATAACCATCTCGACGTAAATAAGCCAAATTATCAGGAATGCCTCGGTCGTAAAACACGATCGATTCTTTGGCCAAGCTGTACTGTTCTACCTGCCGGCGAAATAATTCTTGCCCAAAACTCTCATGATCCTTCCAAGGAACCACATCACTTTTTAGGGCTTGTTGTTCGGCGATAAGCTGACGAGCCATTTCGGGAATAACTTTATATCCCTTGGATTCTAGTAAGTTAAGTACAGTACTTTTTCCCGTTCCCGGGGCGCCAGTAACAATGACACGTTGAATTTCAGGCATACTAATATTTGAGCCCAAATTTTCGGTAGATAAATCCTAAAATCCAAGCCGGACCGAT
>CATMQD010000204.1 GCA_950073045.1 uncultured Flavobacteriales bacterium
AAGCAAAAGTCAAAAGCATGAAAAATTGTTTCATTCTGATCAAGCCAGTTGTTTTAGCGTCTTCTTCTGCCTAGTTCTAACTCCACACCCAAATAGGCTTGAGGGAGGATTCGATCTATGGACTCGGTATAATTCAAGTAATCAAAATAATGGGTGTATCTAATCGAACTGATTAAATTTAAACGGTAAGCAAGTCTTCTGATTACGGTATAGCTTTGATTGCAGGAGACTTGAACTGCCATGAAACTCCTCATCTCGCCTTTGCTAAAACCTAGTGAATACCTCGTCTCCTCATAATTTCGGAGATAATAAACTTGTTTAAAGTAATAACTGCGGCTTAAACCAGTTGCGAAATGGAGTCCAAAACGGGCAGTGGGCTGCCAGTAGTACCCAATTTGAAAACCAGGGTTTAAATAGTAATGCTTTAGTACTTCAGTTCCTTGGACTAAAACATTTTCATCCTCCAATAATACCTTCTGGTCTTCATTCTGAAACCGAAGATCCAGGACACTTAAGTTCGCACCAATTGATAAACCATTGTTAAAAACATAATAGTATGATAAGTCCATTCCGTAACCAAGATCTGCACTCCATGGGCTTCCCTTACCAAAGGGAGGACCTTCATCGATGCTTAAAAGCTGGTTTACCCCAAAGTTGAGGCCAATGTGGTGGGTTTGGGCAGACAGCTGAAAGGCGAAAGCAAAAGTCAAAAGCATGAAAAATTGTTTCATTCTGATCAA
Source organism: uncultured Flavobacteriales bacterium (assembly GCA_950073045.1). Classification (GTDB taxonomy): domain Bacteria; phylum Bacteroidota; class Bacteroidia; order Flavobacteriales; family Schleiferiaceae; genus Croceimicrobium. The sequence goes on from CATMQD010000204.1 coordinate 741, forward strand.
GCCAGTTGTTTTAGCGTCTTCTTCTGCCTAGTTCGAGTTCAAAGCCTAAAAAACCCTGAGGAAGTATCCGATTGTTTTGGTTCCCATAGTCTAAAAAATTAAAAACATAGGAGTTACGTAAGGATGCTTTAATCTTTAAACGATAATTCAATTCCCTCAATACCGTGTAGGTTTGGTCGAGATTAAAATCAATAGCGTAGTATACATTTTCATTTGTAGGTTCAAATCGCACCCTTCTTTCCTTATCTTGAAAATCTCTGAAGTATGCTAGCTCTTCATATCTATAAAATAAAGCGGGACCCCCAGAAAAACTAACCCCATATCGCCTAGTTACATTCCACTCATAACCGATATACACCCCACTACAAATAAATCTCAGCTTAAGCAGAAGATCTGAGTATTCTCCTCGGTGCTGATTATCAAAATAGTATTCTTCATCTTCATCTACAAAATCAACCGAAGCTCGATTTAAGTAGGCACCTATCAAAAAGCTATTTTTATTAACATAGTGATAATCAAGCTGCATCCCGATTCCAATCCTTGAGTCGAACGGACTAGTAAACCTCAATGCTTTTTGCAATTCTGGACTGTAGCTTTGATTTACTCCAAAACTAAGACCGATGTGGTGGGTTTGGGAACATAGTTTGGTCGAAAGGAGAATCGAAAGAATTAAAATGACTATTAGTTTCATTGAACGAGAATTTTTTCTACGAACTGAATTGAACCATCTACACTTTGAATTTGCAAGATGTATAGCCCATTTAGCTCCTCAACAAGATCGATGGATAGCAAGCTTGAATCTGGACCTTGAGCCCATTGCAATTCTTGGACATTGCGACCATTAAGATCCATGATGAAAATTTTCAAAACTTGAGGTGAATTCAAAAAAGATTGAATGGATATAAGCCCATGGCTAGGGTTAGGATAAATTTCAAAGTTTATCTCCTTTTTTGCTGAGGAGTATCTTTTATAGGTGCCAGAATCTACCACATTTGTAGTGGCCGCTTTATTCTTTCTAAAATTCCCTAGGTATTGAACATTGGTCTCTCCCATTAAATTAGGGTCGTGCCATGGGGAACCGCAGCCGCAGTCGGCAATAAAGGCGTCAAAGGAAGTCGAATTGTCCGCTCTTACTTCAAAATTCCGATTAATATTAATCGTTCCTCCAGATGCAAATTGATAATCCTTCCCCGGGTTTATAGTCTGACTGCGATCAAAAGTAAAATCAGTGACCACCGCACTATGCGATTGAAAATAATCAGGAGGGCTCGAATAAGGAATATCTGGCCTGCAATCACCAATGCTTAATTGAACACTGCGCGTAAATGTCTTTGACGGGCAAAAGTTAGGGCTGAAATAAGTTACAGAAATGGTATAATTGCCTAGCAAGGGTTCATCAGTATCTATCCTCACATTAGGATATCTTTCTCCGTAGTCTTCACCGTTAATTCGGGCATAAGCTTGTATTCTCCAGTTGGGAGGAATGGTCCAGTTGAAATACTGTAAATGTGAAGGATCTAAGTGACTATTTAAGGATCTCAGTTTTAGAGTAAGCACCTTACTTTCACAGTCCAGCGAGCCCTCATTCATAAGCTCAAGATTAATCATGTCTGGATCAAAGAGATGAATAATATAATTAGTCTCTTCATTCAAATTGGTTAGGTACTTTGGAGACCCGTCATCATTAAATTCTTGAAAACAATTAATCGCCTTCACCTCCAACTTCCCATTGCTCTTCCCTTTATCCCATATTACCTTTACATTGTTATTATTGAAGGCCGCCGCGCCACTGCCTGGGGGATCAAAACGACCATTGGTGACCGTCCAGCTAACTTCGTCGCAATCGCATTCTTTCGGGTGCTCAAATGTGTAATATCCTGATTGTTCTGCGCAGAGCTCATCGGGGCCGTAAATATGACTACCATTATTATTCGGTGGGCTTTGTGCTTTTAACCCTTGTTGCAAACAGCTTAAGACTAGACCGAAAAGAAGACTCAATTTTAACACTCTCATCTCACCTGCTTTTCCAATTCAAGAACTCTTAAGGTCAATTCCTCTACCTTCTCCAAGAGGATCTTATTCATTTCCCCAAGGTCCAAACCATTTTCTACTACTTCCTCAGCGCTGGGCACGCCTGGTAAATGACCATGTTCCTTGATATAAGCTTCTAGTTCTTCGGTGCTAAGCATCTGATAATCGGATTCAAACACATAGTCTGCCCATCCATTTAAACTGGCCACATCCACTTTTACGCGCTCGGTGCGAATTCCACCTTCTACATACAACTTAAAAGCATCGGCTGTCTCACCCGGAGTACCCCAATTTAATTTGGGACCAATGTGCACGGTTCCCGCATTCGAAACCGAGAATATGCGGCCATTTTGCATTGCGGCACCCGGTGGTCTCTGGCCAGTGCGAATCTCAAATGCATAGTCATGGTTTCGATAACCATTGTTTTCGATTAACAATCCTTGAATCTGACCAAGTTGGCCTTCATTGGGATCCTCAAGATTACTGCGCACGTGTAAGGCCGCTTCTGGACTTTCGGTGTTTACCCCTACTCGATTGTTAGGACTTAAACTAAAAATGGTATTATAGCGATTAAGCCCTTCTGCATAAGCGAATGTAAAAGCGGTTTGATTAACACTAGTCCAGCTTATTCCTGGTACGGCTTGAAAAGAGCCCGAACGCAATAAACCCATGCGAATATTACCGAGATCACGCGCATAAACCCCTAAATCATTAGCTACCGCCAGCTGACTGTTAGCGGCTTCGGGGATGTCGAAAATGGAGCCTATAACCGTTTTTCCTCTGGAATCAATATTAAAAGTGGTTTGCCAAAGACTGCCATTGAAGCTGTTATTGCGAAAAACATAAGGAGTGCTGCAGCTTAAAGGAGCCCCTCGCTTACCGCTGGTCATGCCCAAATTGGTATTAAGCCCAGCGGCTGTTCCAATATTAGACTCCACTAAAATCGCCGGCTTGCAGTTTGCGGCCTGGGGATCATCACTAAGGTGTATTCGGCTTTGTGGATTGGACTGATTAAAGCCTACATTCTGTTGGTAATTGGTAGTAGAACTACTCTGTGCAAATATTCCGCTGCTCAAGAAAAGAGCGCAGAATAGCGAGATTGAATTTTTCATTATAAAGTTTTGCCGAAAATTATAATGCGTTTTCAATCACTACAAGTAACATTTTTTTACGATATTAATAATTAACATCATATAAAACACAAAACACTCACTTAAAGCCCATTAAATCTAAAATCATTTATAAAAATATTTTTAATTAGTCATTATGAGCCTATAAACCTGTAGAAACAATTCTACAAATTGACGGATTCTTGTAGACAAAGAACTACCATTCTATTTTGCTTAAAGGTCCGTTTTTCCTAAAAATCCTGTTGAGCTAATGAAATTAATACGCTTTAAGGAGTAGAAGCCCTCCATTTTGTGGGGAGAAGGCTGCATCGATATTTGTAATTTTGGGATCAGTATTAAAAATACTCGTTTAAGATTAAAGTTAGCCTTGAACAGCTTTTACTACATCATTTATATCCTAGTACTCGCCTTGATTGTAATATTCACAATCCATAGGAAAATTCGGCTATGGAAAAAGTACCGCCAGGTTACAAATAGGAGACGGGGAGCTAAGTCTGAAAGAAAGCTTGTGAGAATGCTTATCCAACTAAAAGTGCCCACCGAGACTATCTTTCATGATTTATATGTAATAAAACCAAATGGAAAGTACAGTCAAATTGATCTAGTTATAGCCACTACTCAAGGCTTAATCGTGTTTGAGGTTAAGGAATATAGTGGCTGGATTTTCGGCAATGCTGGATATACCAATTGGACTCAGGTTCTTGCTGGAGGAAAAGTCAAGCATCATTTTTTCAATCCTATCAAGCAAAACCAAGGTCATATTAAAGCACTTCGCAATCTTTCTCCCCAGTTTTCTAGGCTTCCAATTTTCTCGGTTATCGTCTTCTATGGTAAATGCGAGCTGAAAGCCATAGATTATATCCCCCAAGACACCTTTGTTACTGTTCCTAAAAAAGTAAAGCAGGTTCTTCGTCAGATTAAGAAAAAAAATGACCCTGCTAAGTTCTCTAGCAAAAGGGAAGTAGTTAAGCTACTAAAAGCTGCTGTTGAAAATGGAGAGAGTCCATCTATTGCTCCTAAGCATCATGCTGAAATAAAGGAGTTGACAGGTAAGGAGAGGTTGTTTAAGTAAACGCTGCAAATCAATTCACATCATACTTATCCTTCACTGCAAGTGCAAGCGTACTATTTGATAAACCTAACCTGTAAGTTTAACTTAAAGAACATCTCACCATTATCTGCATAAATTTCCCCAAAGCCATGTCGAGAACTACTGGCTGTCTCAAGCTTAGTGTTTTCAACTAGATAGTCCTCGAATTCATTTCTATTATAAATATGGTAACACAATACCTCACCATTCTCTTTTACAATTAAATAACCTCCTGTAGCATCCAATTCCCCAGTCCAGACCTTAGAAGGCATCATTCCAAGTGCGATATCCGTAAGTAACCTCTTTATTTTATAAAGGTAATACGGGTGATTGGAGGCTTGGTTAAATTTCATTGGATTCGACCTCGAAACGGCATTGATTAAATCAATGGTTCTTGAGGCAGTAGAGCTATAAAACTCATAAACGATGTGAGAAAGCAAGGTAGGAAGCAAAGAGTCAATAAGGGTTAGATTATCTTCAAAAACAGAGCTTTCGAGTCCGACAAATTCCAAGCCACTTGAAAGTTCATTAATGCGCTCAAGCCTGTCCTTGATTTTACTGCGAGTTTTAATTGAGTTAATATCTAAAGCCTGATTCTCAGATATCCTTGGCTGCTTAACTCCATAGACAAAGTTCGTAGTTTTACCAGCATTCAGTAAAGTCGATGCTCCGCCTATTTGTGACTTTATACTGAAGCCTAACTCTGGATAGACCCCAGTTCTTTGATCATGTAGAACCACTCTAATATCACTCTTGACCGTAGACTTAGCCTTTAATGAGGTACAGTTAAAGGAATTGATAAACTCTTCTATTTCAGGAATTGAAAAAGAAGAGTTACTTACCTCCTGAAGCCTGGAAAGCAACAGTGAGGCCTTTTCGCGAAATTCATTGATTGGTACCTTAAACTCCTCTTTATTACTGGTTATAATTACCAGATCAGAGTCATAACTATATTGATATGTTCCATTGGACTCATCTCTGAGTACTTTAACAATTGGAAAGATTAGGTTTTCTATTCTATTTAGATCACCATCACCTGCAAATAAATTCTTGTCTCCAATAATTTTGAGAAGAGTGTATATCTCGCTCCATTCACCTTTATTTCCTGTCAACATAATTTAGAATTCGCTTCACAATGAGTTCTGCAGTTGCTTGAATCGCTGGAACTGCTACTGAATTGCCAAATTGCTTATAAGCCGAAGCATCAGCTACTGGGATAATGTAGTTATCTGGGAAGCCCTGTAGACGAGCCCATTCCCTAGGCGTCATCTTTCTAATTCCTTGCCTATTAACCTCACCCTTTATGTT
>CATMQD010000205.1 GCA_950073045.1 uncultured Flavobacteriales bacterium
TCTACCTAATTTAACCTATAATATTGCCTTAGGCTACCCATTCTAAAATGGGACAATAAAAAATCTATTTTTGTACCGATTCTTAATTTTTAGATCAACATTATGAACGCTAACCAAATCGCTGAGCTGCTGGGCTCTGAAGCTGATTCACTCTTAAACCACGAGTGTAAAACTGTAGACAAAAGCATGCTGCATTTACCCGGATCTGATTTTGTAGACCGAGTTTTTGCCGATTCTAACCGCAGTCCACAAGTATTAAAAAGCCTTCAAGCGCTATACGGTCATGGTCGTTTAGCCAATACCGGCTACCTTTCTATTTTACCAGTAGATCAAGGTATTGAGCATTCTGCTGGAGCATCTTTTGCTAAAAATCCAATTTATTTCGACGGTGGAAACATCGTGAAACTTGCCATGGAAGGAGGTTGTAATGCCGTTGCTTCTACCTTTGGTGCTTTGGCCAGTGTTTCTCGTAAATATGCGCATCATATTCCTTTTGTGGTAAAAATCAATCACAATGAATTGATGACCCATCCTAATACTTACGACCAAATTATGTTTGGAAGTATTCGCGATGCTTGGAACATGGGTGCTGTTGCTGTTGGGGCTACCATTTACTTCGGATCTGAAGAAAGCAATCGTCAGATTGTTGAAGTAGCCGAAGCATTTGAATATGCTCACGAATTAGGAATGGCCACCATTTTATGGTGCTATATCCGTAACTCGGAGTTTAAAAAAGATAAAGATTACCACGTGGCAGCCGACCTTACTGCTCAGGCCAACCACTTGGGAGTTACTATTCAAGCCGATATCATCAAGCAAAAGCTTCCTGAAAACAATGGTGGTTACAAAGCCATGAACTCTGGTGATAGCAGCTACGGAAAATTAGACGAACGTATTTATACCGAATTAACTTCCGACAACCCAATTGATCTTACTCGTTACCAGGTAGCTAACTGTTACATGGGTCGTGCAGGATTAATTAACTCTGGTGGTTCTTCTACCGGATCTGCACAGGGCGACTTGGCAGCGGCAGTTAAAACAGCAGTAATAAACAAACGTGCCGGTGGCCAGGGATTAATTTCTGGTCGTAAAGCATTCCAAAAGCCAATGAACGAAGGTGTGGCTTTATTGAATAGCATCCAGGACGTTTACTTAAATGATGAAATCACCATTGCCTAAGGCATTTGTGATTATCACTTTTTTTAAAGAGTTTTGATTCAAAGTCTGCATTCAACGAGTGCAGACTTTTTCACTTTAAACATTTTTATATGGGTTGGTTCGTACGGAACAAAGAAGGGATAACCACCAGAACAGAAGATAAGAAGGAAACCCCCGAAGGTCTTTGGTATAAGTGTAAGAAATGTAAAGTGATCTCTAGTGTAGAAGATCACGCCGCTAATAAATGGGTTTGCCCAAATTGCGGATTTCACGAACGTATAAATGCCAAAGAATATTTCAGCATTCTTTTCGACGAAGGAAAGTTCACGGAGCTTAATGCTAAAATGGCTTCTGGTGACCCTCTAAAATTCGAGGACACCAAAAAATACACGGATCGTTATAAATCCTCTGTAAAGAAAACCGGTCTTAATGATGCGGTAAGCACGGGATATGGAAAAATGGACGACCGGGATATTGTGGTAGCAGCGATGAATTTCAATTTCATTGGCGGCTCCATGGGCTCTGTAGTTGGTGAAAAAATTGCCAAAGCCATCGACCATTCCATAAAGTACAATAAACCCTTCATCATGATCTCTAAAAGTGGAGGTGCTCGAATGATGGAGGCCGCTTTTTCGCTTATGCAGATGGCAAAAACTAGTGCGAAATTAGCCCAACTAAGTGAAGCCAAAATCCCCTACGTTTCCGTTTTAACCGATCCTACCACTGGTGGAGTTACCGCCTCCTTCGCAATGCTAGGTGATATCAACATCGCTGAACCTGGCGCTCTAATTGGCTTTGCCGGACCAAGGGTAGTAAAAGAAACCATTGGTAAAGACTTACCAGATGGCTTCCAAACTTCCGAGTTTCTTCTCGATCATGGCTTCCTCGATTTCATTACTGAGCGAAAAGATCTTAAGAAAAAGATCTCCTCATTCTTAAGAATGACCCATGGTGAAGTTAAAGATAAGGCTAGCAATTAATTAGAAAAGAATCGCTACTTTTGCCAGCCAAATTTATTCATACATAACATTCATCTAAAAGATCTTGAAATGTATTTAAGTCCAGAGAAGAAAAGAGAGATTTTCACCAAACACGGAAAATCTGAAAACGACACCGGATCTCCAGAAGGTCAAATCGCATTGTTTACTTACCGTATCAATCACCTAACCGAGCACTTAAAGAAAAACCGTAAGGATTTTGCTACCGAGAAAGCTCTTGTTGATTTAGTAGGTAAGCGTCGTCGCATTTTAGGCTATTTGAAAGATCGCGATATTACTAGATATCGTGCGATTATCGCCGAACTCGGAATTAGAAAGTAATTCTCTTGTAAAAGAAGGCAATTCATTGAGTTGCCTTCTTTTCTTCTGAACCTTATTATCTTTTTACAACACATACATGATTCCAAACGTATTTACGCAGGAAATAACTTTAGCAGATGGAAGAACCATCACCCTAGAAACTGGTAAACTGGCCAAGCAGGCCGACGGTTCGGTAGTGGTGCGCATGGGTGACACTATGTTGCTGGCCACGGTTGTTTCTAGCAAAGAAGCAAAAGACGGGGTAGATTTTTTACCACTAACCGTTGATTACCGCGAAAAATTCTCCTCTGCCGGCCGTATGCCCGGAGGTTTTATTAAAAGAGAAGCTCGTCCTTCCGACGAAGAGATATTAGTAATGCGATTAGTGGACCGCGTATTACGTCCACTTTTCCCAAAAGATTATCATGCCGATGTGCAGGTAATGATTTCCTTAAACTCTTGGGATCCAAATGTAAAGCCTGACGCCCTAGCTGGTTTAGCCGCCTCTGCCGCTATCGCCGTTTCCGACCTTCCATTTAATGGACCAATGTCGGAAGTACGTGTTGGTCGTGTTAATGGGGAGTTCGTTATTAACCCAAGCCCAGCACAAATGGAAGAGTCCGACATCGATATGATGGTTGGAGCTACTGCCGAAAGTGTGGTAATGGTAGAAGGTGAAATGGACGAGATTTCTGAACAAGAAATGTTAGCCGCCATTCAAGCTGCCCACGAAGCTATTAAAGAACAAGTTCAAGCTCAGCTTGATTTAGCTGCTAAAGTTGAAAAAGCGGCCACTAAGCGTGAATACAGTCATGAAACCCATGATGAGGAATTACGTGAAAAAGTAATGGCCGACCTTTATGACAAGGTTTACCAAGTAGCAAAAAGCGGTTTAAGCAAAGAAGAGCGTTCTGAGCAATTTAAAGCTGTTCGCGATGAGTATATGGAAGCCAATTTCAGTGAAGAAGAGCTGGAGGAAAAAGGCGACCTTATCAAAACTTATTACCACGATGTAGAATACCACGCCATGCGCAACATGATCCTTAAGGATCGTCAACGTTTAGATGGCCGTCAGTTAAATGAAATTCGTCCTATTTGGACGGAAGTGGATTACTTACCATCTACCCATGGTTCTGCCATTTTCACTCGTGGTGAAACTCAATCATTAACCACCGTTACCTTAGGTAGCAAATTGGATGAAAACCGCATTGATAACGTAACCTTTAGTGGTTCCGAGCGTTTTTACCTCCATTATAACTTCCCTCCTTTCTCTACTGGTGAAGCCCGCCCTATTCGCGGAACTAGCCGTCGTGAGATTGGTCATGGTAACCTAGCGCAACGTGCCCTTAAAGGCATGGTGCCAGACGATAATTTCTACACTATCCGTGTAGTTTCTGATATCCTAGAATCTAATGGTTCTTCTTCTATGGCCACTGTTTGTGCAGGTACGCTTGCGCTGATGGATGCCGGTATCAAACTAAAAGCTCCGGTATCTGGTATCGCTATGGGATTAATCACCGACGAAAGTGGCGATTACGCTATCTTAAGTGATATCCTTGGTGATGAGGACCACTTGGGTGATATGGACTTTAAAGTAACTGGTACTAAAAAAGGTATCACTGCTTGTCAGATGGACATTAAAATCGGTGGCTTGAGTCATGAAATTTTAGAGAAAGCCCTGATGCAAGCGAATGAAGGTCGTATGCATATCCTTGGAGAGATGCTTAAGACTCTTGATGCGCCACGTGCAGAGATGAAGCCTCATGCTCCTAAATTGACCATGATGCGCATTCCAAAGGACTTTATCGGTATGATTATCGGTCCTGGTGGAAAGAATATTCAAAAACTGCAGCTTGATACTGATACCGTAATTACCATCGAAGAAGAAGGTAATGAGGGTATTATTGAGATTAGCGGTACCGATGCGGCAAAAATGGCTCAGGCCGAAGCCCGTATTAAAGAAATTGCTTTCGTTCCCGAAGTTGGTGAAGTTTACAATGGTTTGGTTCGCTCCATTCAGCCTTATGGTGCCTTTGTAGAATTAGCTCCTGGAACCGATGGACTTTTGCACATCTCCGAAATTGAGCACCGTCGACTTAAAACTGTTGACGAGGTGTTAACCGAGGGTGAGCGTGTAGAAGTGAAGTTAATTGGTAAAGACGATCGCGGTAAATTGAAGTTATCCCGTAAGGTATTACTTCCTAAGCCCGAAGGTCAGGACAATCCAAAGCAAGACTAAGCCCTAAACTAAAAGCACTGCTTTTAAGTTATTTTATTACGATTATTAATTTTTATTGTAGCCAATGAGACAGTTAAAGATCACAAAACAGGTTACCAACCGCGAAACCGCATCACTCGACAAATACCTTCAGGAAATCGGAAAAGTAGATCTGATTACCGCCGAGGAAGAAGTAGAGTTGGCGCAGCGAATTAAGGCTGGTGACCAGGTAGCTTTGGAAAAGTTAACCAAGGCAAACCTTCGATTTGTGGTTTCTGTGGCGAAGCAATATCAGAACCAGGGATTAACCCTGCCGGATTTAATTAACGAAGGAAACCTCGGATTGATCAAGGCCGCTCAACGTTTCGATGAAACTCGCGGATTTAAATTCATTTCCTATGCCGTATGGTGGATTCGTCAAAGTATCCTGCAAGCCCTGGCGGAGCAATCACGTATTGTACGTTTGCCTCTAAACAAGATCGGTTCGATCAATAAGATTAATAAATCTTATGCGCAATTAGAACAGGAGCATGAACGTGCCCCTTCTCCCGAAGAAATCGCTGATAACCTAGAAATGGGTGAAAACGATGTGAAGGAGAGTATGCGTAATAGTGGTCGTCATATCTCCATGGATGCTCCATTGGTAGAAGGTGAAGATAGCAACCTGTATGATGTATTGAATACTGGTGAAAGTCCAAACCCCGACGATACTTTAATGCAAGATTCATTGCGTACTGAAATCGAGCGATCTTTAGCCACATTGACCCCCCGTGAAGGAGATGTGGTACGCCTCTACTTTGGATTAGGTGGACAACACCCGATGACCCTCGAAGAAATTGGAGAGAAATTCGATCTCACCCGCGAGCGTGTTCGTCAAATTAAAGAAAAGGCTATCCGCAGATTAAAACACACTTCAAGAAGTAAGATTTTGAAAACCTATTTAGGTTAATCAAAATCAACTAATTATAAAAACCCCGTCTAACGAAGCATTCGAGAGACGGGGTTTTTTACTTTTGCGCAAATTCTACACTATGGCTCTTATAGCACCCAGTCTCTTAGCTGCTGACTTCCTAAACCTTGAACGCGACTGTAAAATCGTAAATGATAGTGCCGCCGATTGGTTTCACCTTGATGTTATGGATGGGCTTTTTGTTCCTAACATCTCCTTTGGCCTACCCGTAATTGAGGCCATCAACCGCGTGGCCACAAAAACTCTCGATGTACATCTAATGATCGAAAAGCCAGAGCGCTATATCAAGGATTTTAAAGCCGCTGGAGCTGATGTGCTAACCGTACACTACGAAGCATCCACCCATCTTCATCGTAGCTTACAAGCCATAAAAGATGAAGGCATGAAAGCAGGAGTAGCCCTAAACCCGCATACTCCAGTTGATCTTTTAAAAGATGTAATTCAAGATATTGACCTTGTATGTCTGATGAGTGTAAACCCCGGTTTTGGTGGCCAGAAATTTATTGAGCGTACCTACGAAAAAATCCGCGCCCTTAAGGCAATGATTAATGCTGTGGGCAGCGAAACCCTCATTGAAATTGACGGTGGGGTTAATAATGACAACGCCCCGAGATTAATCGAGGCGGGTGCTGATGTATTAGTGGCTG
>CATMQD010000206.1 GCA_950073045.1 uncultured Flavobacteriales bacterium
CGCCGATGAGAGCTCCAAGCTCATGTCTAAACCAAAACAAACGATGCCCAATTCCCATTCTCAAAATCATTGGCGGACTGCTAGCCTTTTTAATCTTGCTAGTCTTCCTTCTGGTGCAATGGGACAAGATTCAAACGCGATATTTGAATTTTGATCAATTACCATCTGCACAAGCGAATTCCTACCTTTTAATTAATGCCAACATTATCCCGATGAACCGGGATACCGTTCTGAAAAACAAAATGTTGGAAATAAGAGAAGGTAAGATTTTTAAAATCGCCGATCAAATTGATGCGGAGGACTTAATAAGGATAGACCTTAAAGGACAGTTTTTGATTCCTGGATTAAACGATATGCACGTGCACCTTTGGGATCGCCAAGAACTGGGATTATACTTGGCCAATGGCGTTACAGGAATTCGCAATGTTTGGGGCATGCCCATGCACTTGGATCTTAAAGAAGACATTACAAAAGGAAAAATAATCTCGCCCAGTTTTTATACCACCGGACCAAAACTAACCGGAAGAAAATTTATTGGGGATGATAATTTACAGCTCTCTAGTCCTAAGGAAGCCAGGGCTAAAGTTCGTGAATATCAAAAGCGGGGCTACGATTACATTAAAACCTATTACGGTTTAGATGCGGATCTTTTTGAGGCCATTATTGAAGAGTGCCAAAAACTGAAAATGGATATCGTAGCGCATCCATCAGATAAAGTCGACTATTCCTATCACTTCCAAGAGCCAATTATCAGTCTCGAACATGTGGAAGATGTAGTTCAACGTGCCCTCGACTATAAACTGGATAGCGCTAAATTAGATTCTGTTATACTAGATTTTAAAAACTACCCTTCTTCGGCATTATGTCCAACGGTAATGGCGTACTACAATATCTACCGCATGATTGAGGAAGCAGATATTTTGGAGAATGATTCTTTGGCTTTTATGAACGCCATGATTCGCATGACGGACAGTAAAGCTCAGTTTAATCGTTGGCAAAACACTCTACAAGAAAATGCACAAATTGGTGATCAAATTCTCGCTCAGCATCAATTTCAGCTGTATACCCTTAAAAAATTGAAGGAAGCAGAGGTAAATATCATTTGTGGCACCGATGCTGGAATTGGAATTACCCTACCTGGATTTTCCCTCCATCAAGAACTGGCCTTTTATCAGCAGGCGGGATTCAGCAATTTTGAAGCTTTGGAAACTGCTACGATAAATGTCGCTAAAACCCATGGTGAGATGAAGGATTTAGGAAGCGTAGAAGTTGGGAAACGTGCTAATTTGTTAGTAGTAAAAAATAACCCCTTAAAGGATTTAGCCACTTTAGGCGATCCACAAATGCTATGGGTGGAAGGCCATTTATTGGGAAAATCTGAGCTTACCGAGTTTAAGCTTCAGGCCAAAAATCGTTCCAACTTGATTGCTACGGCCTATCGCTATTTAGTAAATATTCTAGTGGAGAAATAAACAATAAGTGCGGAAAATCTTTCATATCCCTATTTCTACAAATAGAGTCTATGGCCTCGATATCCTTCGGGCGATGGCCATTTTATTTGTAGTAATTGGTCACGGTGCGCTATTACTACCCGAAAGCTTTAAAGCCATCCATCGCTGGATCGTTTTTGATGGCGTTTCTATTTTCTTTGTCCTCAGTGGCTACCTCATTGGTGGTATTCTAATTCGCGAATTAAGTCAGCATAAAGCCACGCTTGCTTTGCTAGGGCGCTTTTGGATAAGGCGCTGGTTTCGAACGCTACCAAACTATTTCCTTATTCTCGGACTATTAATAATCCTACACCTTTATTATTACCCAGAGGTTCACCTGGGTGAATTCAAAGCCTATTTTGTATTTCTGCAAAACTTTAATTGGGGGCATCCTCCCTATTTCCCCGAAGCCTGGAGTTTAAGCATCGAAGAGTGGTTTTATATCTTTACCCCCCTTCTCCTATTTTTCGCTTTGCGGATTTTTAAAAGCCCTTTAAAATACTCCATCCTTGGGGTCGCAATTTTCATTCTAGTTTTTAGTCTTTTTCATCGCTATTTCCGCTTTACGCAGATGGAGATTCAGACCCAAGCAGAGTGGGCTGCTCTTTTTCGTAAACAGGTGCTTACACGTTTAGATAGCTTAATGTTTGGCATATTAGCAGCCTGGCTTCATCAATATTTTCCATCCTATTGGAAGAGGTCCAAAAAGTCACTATTTGCCATTGGCATCGGGATTTTTGCCTTAACCAAAATCTTACAGCAGTTGAACTACATCTCCATCAGCGGAAGCTATAATTCTATTTTCTCCTTTAGTGTGATTGCTCTCGCCACTGCCCTCTTATTGCCTTACCTCAGCCAAGTGAAAAGCGGGAGCGGTTGGCTTTATCGATCTTTAAGCCGCATCAGTTTAATTTCCTACTCCATGTACCTTATAAATCTATCCTTGGTGCAGGGCTTTGTTATCCGTAAAATTAACTGGTCATTTCTGGCTGGGGCCGATGGTATTGCGATAGGATTACAGTATCTGCTCTTTTGGTTGCTTACCGTAGGGGCTTCCATCTTGATTTACAAATACTTTGAAATACCAAGCACCCAATTACGAGATCGTTTTTCGGTGAAGAAAAAGACAAAAAACTAGCCTTAAACCGAACTATTAAATAATTGTTAGCAGCTCTAATCAAGGCTGCTTTTTTTATGCCCTTTAATTTATAAACCCGACTTTAGTAAATCTCAAACACCAATCACGATTAATATGAAGATTGACTCCACCAAGCCTATTTTAGTAACGGGCGCAACCGGTTATGTTGCAAGCTATTTGGTTCAGAAACTATTAGATGAAGGACTAACAGTGCACGCGGCAGTTCGCAGTCCGGAAAATGATGAAAAGGTAGGACACTTAAAACAAGCAGCCGAAAATGCCAGCGGAAAATTGCTGTTCTTTAAAACCGATCTTCTAAAACCAGATTCCTATCGCGAAGCCATGGAAGGCTGTGAATTGGTGTACCATACGGCTTCTCCTTTTATAACCGATGTTAAAGATCCACAGAAAGAGTTAATTGAGCCCGCGGTTGAAGGCACCGCATCAGTTTTAAAAACCGCTAAGGAAGTAAGTTCGGTGAAACGAGTGGTTTTAACCAGCAGTTGTGCCGCCATTTATACCGATGCAATAGATACCGTAAATGCTCCAGGAGGTCGCATTACAGAGGAAATCTGGAATAATACCGCTAGCCTCGATTACCAACCTTATTCACTATCTAAAACCTTGGCCGAGCAAAAAGCTTGGGAAATTGCCGATAGCCAAGAACAATGGGATTTAGTCACTATTAACCCTTCCCTGGTTTTAGGACCACCGCTCAACCCGCATCATACCACTTCAGAGAGTATGAATATCCTTACTATGATGGGCGACGGAACCATGAAAACTGGCGCTCCTAAACTAGGCATTGGTTTAGTGGATGTTCGCGAAGTGGCAGAAGCCCACTACCAAGCTGGGTTTAAGCCAGAGGCTAAGGGCCGCTATATCTGTTCTGCTCACAATACCAATTTCTTTGAAATGGCTCAAGCGCTTAATCCTCAATTTGGCAGTGAATATCCTCTGCCCAAAAGGGCGATTCCTAAATGGCTTTTAATGCTTGTAGGCCCCATGGTAAATCCTCTCTTCACCAAGAAGTATATCCGTAATAATGTGAATGTTCCCTTTCGGGCTGATAACTCCAAAATTCGACGTGAATTAGGAATTGAGTTTCGTCCCCTAAAAGAAACTATGGAAGACTCTTTTCAGGCCCTAGTTTATGAAGGAATTGTGCTCGGTAAGGCTTAAAGCTTCTAATTTAGAAGCACTTATATTTAATGCTTAAAATATAATTCATCAGCCATGAAAAAAATGACCTGCCAACAATTAGGAGGAGCTTGCCAGCAAGAGTTTAGTGCCAATAGCTTTGAGGAAATAGCTCAGCTTAGTCAGGAGCACGGTAAAGAAATGTTTGCCAAAGGAGATGAAGCGCATAAAATGGCCATGGCGAAAATGATGGACCTCATGCAAAACCCCCAAGAGATGCAAGCTTGGATGGCCGAAAAACGCAAAGAATTTGATGCATTAGAGCACATCGACTAAGATATAAGGCAACCAAAAAATCTTCAAAGGGTCTATTATTATAGAACCTAAATTCACCAGTATGCCTAAAGATCTAAAGCTTTCCGTTCCCCAACCTTGCCAAGAGGACTCTACTAAATTCGAAGCTCGCCCTGAGGGAGGTTTTTGTCAGGCCTGCCAAACCACAGTGGTGGATTTCACCAAAATGAGTGATGCTGAAATCAAGGCCTACTTTGCCAAAAGCACGCAAAAGCTTTGTGGTAAATTTACTAGTGATCAACTCAATCGGGAACTAAAAAGCCCCCTTCCTTTAGCTTCTAATTCTTGGTTCAATCGCGCGGCTCTATTGAGCATTCCCTTTTTATCATTATTTCCCTTCAGCGAACTGAATGCTCAGGTAAAGCCTAAACCATTAAGCAGCCAACAGCATGAAGCTACTAATGCGCCCACTGAATCGCAAAGGGATACTAATGAAGTTAAGGCACCAAGCCTACTTGGAGGAAAAGTGATTGATGCACAAACTGGGGAAACCATTCCCTTTGCCAATATTGTGGTGAATAATGGTGAAAGGGGGACGAGCACAGATATCGATGGGATTTTCTCCTTTAAAGACCCCTTAAAACCAGGCGACGTATTGGAAGTTAGCTTTGTAGGCTATCAAAAACTGAAATACACCGTAGTGGCTGGAAAGGCGATTTTAATTAAACTACATGAAGACACTCAAACTCTCGGAGAAGTTATAATGATTTATGGAAAAGTAGCCACTGATAAAGCCTACGAAAGCAACAGCAGTACTTGGCAGCGCTTTAAGGCCTTGTTTCAATGAGGAAAACTGTTTTATCCCTGCTTGGCCTTTTCTTAGTTCCACTGTTTTCCGCTGCTCAGGATTATCTAAAAGCGGATAGCATCGCCCGATCTTATCAAGGGCACGACTTAAATAATTTAGCGCAATTAAGTCTTAATCTTAGCAAAAACTTGGATACAGACCGCGAGAAATTCCGGGCTCTTTATACTTGGGTATGTCTAAATATTGAAGTTGATTATCGACAATTTCTAAGGGTAGATCGTCAGCGGCGGAAACTAGCCAAGGATAGTATTCGCTTAGCCCAGTGGAATGCAGAATATAGCCCTAAGTCCATTGCTCGGGTTTATAAAGAAAAAGAAGCGGTTTGCACAGGCTATACCTTTCTGTTGGCTCAAATGGCAGAGACGATTGGTATTGAATGCAAAATTGTAAACGGTTACGGTAGGATTGGCAATAGCAATGTGCATGAACTATCCATTAGCAACCATTCTTGGAATGCAGTTAAACTCGAGGGCGAATGGCATTTTTGTGATCCTACTTGGAGCAGTGGTATCATCCATGTTAATGGCATGTTGGGCTTTTTTGAAGCGCAGTATAATCCAGGTTATTTCCTTTGTCCGACTAAGTATTTCCATCTGAATCATTTTCCAGAAGACCAATCCTGGCTTAAGGACAGTAGTTTTACGAGGAAAGAATTCACGCAATCGCCAATCTGCTATAGAGGCGCCTTTAAACACGGCGTTTTCCCTAGTCCGGGATCGCAACTAATGCAAAGCTGTTTTAAGGGTGATACCTTAAGTTTCGATTTCGATGTTTTAGGCCTTCCACCATCTGGCTCCTATTATATCGAAATTGATAATGGCTTTAGCGATCGAGAAATGGAGCTTTCTTGGCTTTATACAGCCGATGGAAAATTGCGGTGTTTTTATCAATTCGACAAATCGGGCATTTATGATGTTCATCTAAAAAAAGATAATGAGCTGCTTTGCACCTATAGTATTAGCGTAAGCAGACCCGACTAAAATCTTGATTTTTTTATTGGCTCAATGGCCCTTATTTTTAAGCTCAAAATCTTTAACCATGAAAAAGCTGCTTTACCTCCTACCCTTGCTTTTAGGTACTTCTACAATTTTTGCCCAAATCGATTCTAGCGATTTTTTTGAGGCGAAAGAGTACTATGAAGCGGATGAATTTGATGACTGTATTAAGTCGATAAGTAAATACCTAGAGCAAAAACCTCAGCACCCAGAAGACTTCAACTGATAGAGAAAAAACACTGATGGCAGAAAATACAGCATAGCATCCAATGCTCAGGGACATCGCTCGCGAACGCCCAT
>CATMQD010000207.1 GCA_950073045.1 uncultured Flavobacteriales bacterium
GCATCCGGAATGCGGTAAGTATAGTTCACCGGCAAGGCCAGTGGCAATATTATTTCCGCAAATTGCTTCAACTAGTCGCGATTTTTTTTCGATCCTTCGTAAAGATCGTAACGCACTAACCAACTATCTAGCTTGGCATTTTTAAGCGCTATTTTTTTTGTGGCTTTAAGGCCGATGTATTTTAAACCCTCAGCGGAAGCGGTGAAAACCCAAGCTGTACACCCACTAAAGTGTTGTTTAAGGGTATTGCCAATTCCTTCGTAAAGCTCTGGAATGTCCGCTTCAATTTTTAGGTCATAGGGCGGGTTCATAATAAGCGTGGCTCCGGCCGGTATTTCGGCATCTTCGGGCCATTCTAAAAAGTTCCTTTTCTGCACCTTTATCACCTCTTCCATCAAAGCATTTTTAATATTTCTTCGCGCTTTCGCTAAGATGCGCGGATCAATATCAAATCCTAATAGTGGTGGTAATACCTGATTTTCCTTGGCTAGGGCCGCATCAAATATGGTTTGGAACAATTCGGAATCATGTTCCTTCCAATTCTGAAAAGAGAATTTTTTACGGAAAACATTCACCGGAACATTGGAGGCATATAAAGCTGCTTCGGTTAAAAAGGTACCTGATCCGCACATGGGGTCAATTAAAGGACCTTTACCCTGATAATCGATCAAGCCCAAAATACCCGCGGCCAAAACCTCACTCAAGGGTGCTTTATCTACTTCAACGCGGTAACCACGTTTGTGCAGCGATTCGCCGCTGCTATCTAGGGAAACTGTGCAATGATGTTTTTGAATATGAACGTTTATTCGGATATCAGGGCTTTTCAGGTCTACCGAGGGACGTTTGTCTTCTAAATCGCGGAAACGATCCACAATGGCGTCCTTACTTTTTTGCGCTACAAAAAGGCTATTGCGGAAACGATCACTAAATACCGTGGCATCAATGGCGATGGTTTTAGAAACGTCGAAGTACTTTTCCCATTCGATGTTTCTAATCATCTTATAAAGATGGTTTTCGTCGCGCAGCTGAAAACGTTCGAGCTCCACTAAAACCCTCAAGGCCGAACGCAGCCAAAGGTTGCACTTATAAACAAAGCCTAAATCGCCTTTGCAAACAACGGCTCTTCGAATTTCTTTTATTTCTCTTCCGCCCAACTGGCGAAGCTCCCTTGCGAGTACTTTCTCAAGTCCGGGCAGGGTTTTAATAAGAATATTGAGATTTTGGTCTAGCACGCTATTTTAGGTCTATTTCGGTCACTTCAAATTGAGCGCCGCCCATATCATTCACAACTGCTTCGCTAAAAATTGATTCGCCCTGTACCACAGAACTTCCCGGTAAATCCATAATAATGGTATCGTACCACACCTTATCTTGAAGCTTAAATGTTACTTGATAGCTACGATTTTCCGGACTAGCACTAGAATCGCGAATTACCACACCATACACCACATTTCCGTTTAACTCTATTTCCGTTTGCTCAAAATGAGGGTACTTAGCCCCATTATTTTGGTCGCTGCTTTCAGAACTAGAATTGCTTTGGCAAGCGGCTACAGCTAGTAAGCCGAGCAGGTATATTTTCTTCATCTTCTCTTGGGAATTTTCCACAAAGTTAGCCATTAAGACGAATGGAGCAGAGCGGCCGAATTTCATTAGTTTCGGCAATCAAATCCAAACATGGAACATCTTAGTACACTCGACTGGTGGGTCGTTGCATTTTTTATGTTGCTCTTTGTAGGGCTGGGGCTTTATTTCCGGGGTAAACCCGAAGGTGGATTAGCGGGCTTTTTCCTAGGAGGAAGAAAACTACCTTGGTATATCGCTGGGGTAAGCATGGTGGCTACCACTTTTGCAGCCGACACCCCGCTTTGGGTTACGGAAAAGATTGCTCAGCATGGCGTTTCGGGAAACTGGCTTTGGTGGAATATGGCCATTGGAGGCATGCTAACCACTTTCTTTTTTGCCCGCTTATGGCGAAGGGCTGAAATAATTACGGAGCTCGAAATGTTGGAGCTTCGCTATTCCGGTCCAGTTGCTGTGTTTTTAAGAGGATTACGTTCGGTTTATTTGGGTTTGTTTATGAATGTGGTAATTATCGGCTGGGTAAATGCTGCATTAATATCCATCTTAGAGGTATTCTTCGAAATACCCACAGACACCGCCTTTTGGTTCTGTTTGGCTGCAATGGCTTTGGTAGCGATTTATTCTTCCGTGGCCGGATTATTAGGAATAGCCATTACCGATTTTGTGCAATTTATTATCGCCATGAGTGGCAGTATTATCCTCGCCATTGTAGTGATTAACTTACCAGAAGTGGGAGGTATCGAGGGATTAAAAAGTCAACTTCCAGCTTGGCGATTAGATTTCTTCCCTAAAATTGATAGTGGCTCTAATTTAGCAGTAGGGACCTTTTCTTTATCTGCAGGAGCTTTCTTCTCCTATATTGTTTTACAATGGTGGGCCAGCTGGTATCCGGGCAATGAACCCGGAGGTGGCGGTTATATCTCACAGCGCATGATGAGTGCAAAAAATGAAGAACATGCGGTTTATTCTAGCCTCTTCTTTCAAATTGCCCATTACTGTTTACGCCCTTGGCCTTGGATTTTGGTGGGATTAGCGGCTTTAATCCTCTATCCAGATTTACCATTAGAAGAATCGCGCAAGGGCTTTGTTTTTGCCATGCGCGATTACTTACCCTCGGGATTAAAGGGATTGTTATTCGTTGGTTTCCTTTCAGCCTATATGAGCACCATCTCAACCCAGTTAAACTGGGGCTCTAGCTATTTAACTAATGACTTATACCGCCGTTTTATTAGTCCAGATGGTAGCAATACAGAATATGTTTGGGCCGGGAGGATCATTACCATTTTAATAATGATCGTTGCGATGTTCTCAACCGCTCAAATAGGAATGATCGATGAGGCGGCCCAGTTTTTAATCGCTAGTGGCGCAGGCTTGGGAATGGTTCTAATTATGCGCTGGTATTGGTGGCGAATTAATGCGTGGAGTGAACTAAGTGCAACTCTGGCTCCATTATTCGCTTGGGCCCTTTTAAAGTACCCATTAAGATCGTATTTCCCCGAAGAGTTCTATCACCAAAATGGTGACTTTATTGCCACCGTGGTGTTTACTACCATAGTGTGGCTGGTGGTTACCTTTATTTCGAAACCTACTGATCAAGAAGTTTTACGTCAGTTTTACGCGAAAATTCGTCCCCAAGGATTTTGGAAACCCTTCCGAATAGAAGGGGAAGCTCCACGCACTACAGCCAATTTATTTGGGGCTTGGTTAAGTGGCGTTGCCTTGGTGTACAGCAGTCTTTTCACCCTAGGATCTTGGATATTAGGCGAAAGCTCCGAAGCTTGGATTTGGTCCTTGGGCGCCATTATTTCGGTTTTAGCACTGCGCTTTTTTATGCGCCGTAGTGATTTAATAAGTAGCAGCGGAGATTGATGAGAGGATAGTATATTCGTGATTCACAAATAAGCAATCATGAAAGTAATACGTATCGTTTCAACTTTAGTTCTGGCTTTATTAATTAGCAGTTGTGGTAATCTGCGCATCAAAGCTTATCAGGCTTACCTCCCTGGATCTGAAGTGAAAAATGTTGCGCTTACCGGTTTTTATATGGCGCCTCCGAAATTGCCAGAAGTTCCGGCTACGGATGCCAAAGCATTTAACGAGAAGGTTTTTACCCTGAGCAAGAAGATTAACGAACGGCTGCAAAGCAATAGCGATCGATATTACCAAACCCTTGCCCAAGGTTTAGAAATGCAATTAGGCGTAAATGTGATTTATGGGGAGGAAATGGAATCGCGCGCACGCTACGATCGCTTAAAGCAGAAGGAAGAGCGCGAAGGATTAAAAATCGCCAAACAACCAAACTTCCCAAACTTAATTTTAGCAGAAGGCAGTCTTCATCTTTTTGAAGTTGAAAATGGTGACCTTGAGGCATACATAAATGACAATCCGCGTATGCGCGCAGAATTACGAGGAGCTTCTAAGGGACTAGAAAGTGAGGTAGTAGCTTTTGCTTATGCCCGTCCCGTAATTGACCGCGTAACCACTTTTGGTGAAAAAGCCAATTTAAGACTGTTGGTAGATGTTTACCTCTATGATGATCGTGGCGAATTGGTGGGTCATACTTATGGAGAAACAAAACCAGTAACTATTGATGGTAAGGCTATTAGCGATTACGATCAGGTTTTTAATCTTTATGCCGGATTGAAAGCGGAAATGCTAACCGCTCTAACCTTAGTAGAGGAAGAAGAGGAAGAGGATGAATAGGCTTTTTAGTGCCTTAATAATCTTT
This sequence comes from uncultured Flavobacteriales bacterium, assembly GCA_950073045.1. Lineage (GTDB taxonomy): Bacteria > Bacteroidota > Bacteroidia > Flavobacteriales > Schleiferiaceae > Croceimicrobium. Next base: position 4,310 of record CATMQD010000207.1, read on the forward strand.
GCTTCTTTTAGCCTGAAGGCTCAGATTCTAAGTGAGAAGGCCGATGATGAGGCTTGGTCTTATTCGGAGATAATAAGTAGCTACAAACAGTTAGATGCTCTTTATGAAAATGCCCTCTACTTAGAATTAGGCCCTAGCGATGCTGGAAGACCCTTGAGTTTATTTCTTATTCAGAAGGAAGCCTTTGGTGAAGAAACGGCCCTAAGTGAATTAAGAAAGGGGAAAATTGTAAGCCTCATAAATAATGGTATTCACCCTGGAGAAAGCTGTGGTATGGATGCCTCTCTAAAATTTTCATTGGATCTTTTATCAGCAGGCGGCCCAAATGAAGATCAGCTTATTGCGATAATACCGGTGTACAATATCGGCGGCAGCTTAAATCGTAGACCGAATACCCGAGCCAATCAAAATGGTCCCAAGGAACAAGGCTTTAGGGGTAATGCTTCCAATCGTGATTTAAACCGTGATTTTATTAAAGGTGATGCCCTAAATACCTTTAGCTTTTGGGCCTTATTTCAACAATTAGACCCTCATGTTTTTATTGATACACATACCAGTAATGGTGCCGATTATCCTTATACCTTAAGCTTAATTGCTAGTCAGCAAGATAAGCTGGCTCCACCATTAAGGGATTTTATGTATTCTAAAATGGTGCCCGCCCTTTTTGAGGGTATGTCTAAAACTTGGCCCATGGTTCCTTATGTAAATGTATTTGGACGGCCACCAAATGATGGCTATGCGGCATTTTTAGATTTACCTCGATATGCTAGTGGTTATACCAGTCTTTTTCATTGCCTGAGCTTTATAACGGAGGCCCATATGTTTAAGCCTTATCCAGATCGGGTGGCCGCTACCTATGAGTTTTTACAGCAAAATTTAGAGTTCTGCGAGAATCATGCAGATGAGATTGCTACAGCCTACCAGGCTTCTTTAGCTTGGGAAAAGGAGCAAACAGAATTTCCGGTTAATTGGCAGTTGGATAGCAGTAAAGTGGAAGATTTAGACTTTAATGCCTATCACTACAGCTATGAGCAAAGTGACTTAGGGAATTATAAACGCTTGAAGTACCATCGAAATCAAGAGGAAAAGCTCCAACTAGATTATTATCCGAAGTATAAAACTACCCACAGTAGTGTGGTTCCCAAGTATTATGTAATTCCTCAAGCTTGGCGCGAAGTGGTTTTACGCTTGCAATATCAAGGAATTAAATTGCAGGCTCTAAAATCGGATACGGTAATGGAAGTGCGCTCTAGCTATTTAAAAGACTGGATCCATGCTACTAAACCTTATGAAGGACATTTCCGTACCGAAGTTTTAGAGCTAGAATCCAGGCTTCAAAAAAGGAAGTTTTTAAAGGGTGATTATTTGGTTCCAAGCGATCAGACCCATCGATATTTTTTAGCCACTGTGCTCGATCCTTTGTCGGCGGATAGTTATTTAAGCTGGGGATTCTTTGATATCATCTTCCAGCAGAAGGAGTATTTTTCTCCTTATGTATTTGAGGATAAAGCGGAACAGATGCTCGCTGAAAATCCAGAGCTAAAAGAAGAATTTGAAGCCTGGAAAAAGGAAAACCCCAATAAGCTGGGGAATTCATGGGAGGTACTAAGCTTTTTCTACAAAAGAAGCGAGTATTACGAAAACGAGCATTTACGTTATCCGATTGCTGAAATTAGGTAGCACTATTAGCAACCCATATTCCCAAAGCTCAGCACTAATTCTTGGTCAACCTTATCACCGGCGGCGTTTCGAGCGGGCTCCCATTCTCCTGGTAGGTTTTGCATTAAGTCGGTAAGATTTAGGTCGATAGCTGGAATAGACTTATATCCATTGATATTGATGTTTTCAATTTTCCCCTCCTTAGTAACGGTAAAATAGAGCTTACCACTTCCA
>CATMQD010000208.1 GCA_950073045.1 uncultured Flavobacteriales bacterium
CCTAAAAGACCCCAACCGCCAACCATGGCTTTATCGTCCTTCACATTGCGATCGCCATGCAGTTCGATAAATTGGCCATTAGTCATGGCTTCTATATAAGCCAAGGTATATGGTCTTTGAGGATGCCGCGATAATTGAACCCTTTGCCAAGCACTTAAGTTTTTGGCAATGTCTTTTCGGGTTTTAACTAACTTTTTTTCCAGCTCATTGATCTTGTCGGTCATGTCTACTTCAGACTCCCCTTCAAGCTCGCGGACCTTTTCTATTTGGTCCAGAATATCTTTTACTGGTTGTTCAAAATCCAGATAATCCATAAAGTACTCCCTCTTAATGAAGAGGCAAAGATGGCTAAAAATGTATTACGTACAAATCTTTAAGCCTTTTGCCTCAGCCTATTGGTTATTAATTATTTAGGTGCTACGCGGTAGAGATAAGCGCCAATTCCTGCAAAGAGAATATTAGGAATCCATACCGCTAATAAAGGGCTCATGCTACCCACCGTGGCAAATGTGGTGGAGATTTGCATAAAGAAAATATAAGTAACGCAAAGTATTAAACCGATGGCCACATTTAGTCCTAATCCGCCGCGTGTTTTCCGCGATGAGATGCTTACGCCAATTAAAACAAGGATATAGGTAGCAAAGGGCCAGGAGGTTCGCTGATGCTTTTGAATAAGGTAGTGATTGATGTTTTCGGAACCACGGATCTTTTCGGCTTCAATAAATTCATTTAACTCCGGGGTGATCATCATTTCCACGGTGTAGAGGCGCGGTACAATATCGTCGGCCGAAAAGTCGAAATCGGTCTCCAATTTCTTGCCTTGTTTTAAGGTCTCTTGGTTGTTTTCGTCAATGGTTCTGATATCGTAATTGTCTACAATCCATTTATTGGTGGTAGTATCCATGCGAATGAAATCAGCCTTGAGCTTGGAAATTAAACGACCATCTTCAATTATTTCATAAGTGAAATGGTAGCCTGATTTACGTTTCGAATTGTAATTCTCAAAATAGATAATATGCCCTGGCTTTATCTGTCGGTGGATGTCTTTAAAGCGCTCATCCTGCTTTTGATCGATATAGGCATGCTGAAATTCTAGCCGACTGATATTGGTGTAGGGTATTACGTAATGCGATAGAAAAAAGCTGATGCCCGCAATAATAGTGGCCGATACAAAATAGGGGAACATCATCCGCTTAAAGCTAACCCCACCGGTAAGAACCGCCACAATCTCGGTATTGGCAGTCATTCGGGAAGTAAAGAATATGGTGGCGATGAACACAATCATCGATGAGAAGAGATTCCCATAAAACACCAAGAAATTCATGTAATAGTCAACGATGATTTCTTTGGTACTGGCCCCTCGGGTAATAAAGTCGTCGATTTTCTCGGAAATATCGAAAACAATGGCAATCGCCAAAATGAGGGCAATCGTTAAAAAGAAAGTGCCTAAAAACTTACCGATGATGTATCGGTCAATGATTTTGAAAAATCTCAGTTTCACAAGCGAGTTTGCAGTTTTTCGACCATCACATTTTTCCAGCTCGCGAAATCCCCAGCTTCAATATGGGTACGAGCTTGCTCTACTAACCACAAATAGAAACCTAAATTGTGTACACTGGCAATTTGTCGAGCTAAATATTCATTCGCTGCAAAGAGGTGCCTCACGTAGGCGCGCGAGTATTGGCTATCTACAAAAGTGTGACCATTGGGATCTAAAGGACCAAAATCATCTTCCCACTTTTTGTTTTTAATATTGATGATACCCTCGCTGGTGAATATCATTCCATTGCGGCCGTTTCGAGTAGGCATCACACAATCGAACATATCTACGCCTAAGGCTATATTTTCGAGGATATTCGCTGGCGTACCTACCCCCATTAAGTAACGGGGTTTGTCATTAGGTAAAACATCGCATACGATTTCGCTCATCGCATACATTTCCTCTGCAGGTTCGCCTACTGAAAGTCCACCGATTGCATTTCCATCAGCGCCAAATTCGGCGATGGTTTCGGCGCTTTTAATACGGAGGTCATTATAGGTGCTGCCTTGTACAATTGGGAAAAGACTTTGCTCAAATCCGTACAATGGCTCATTTTCATTTAACCACTCACCACAACGTTTTAACCAGCGGTGAGTCATGTCCATAGATTGCCGAGCATACTCGTAAGTGCTAGGGTAGGGTGGACATTCATCAAAAGCCATAATGATATCGGCACCAATATTGCGCTGAATCTCCATGGATTTCTCGGGACTAAAGAAATGTTTAGAACCGTCGATATGCGATTTGAAAGCAACGCCCTCTTCGGTGATTTTTCGAGTATTGGCTAAACTGTAAACCTGATAGCCACCGCTGTCGGTGAGTATCGGCTTTTGCCAATTCATAAATTGATGTAATCCTCCAGCCCGATTCAAAATGTCGGTTCCAGGTCGTAGGTATAAATGGTAGGTATTACCTAAAATAATTTGAGCCTTAATGTCCTCGGCAAGCTCACGCTGATGTACAGCTTTAACCGAAGCTACAGTACCCACCGGCATAAAGATGGGCGTTTTTATCTCCCCATGGGCGGTGCTAATAGTACCACTGCGCGCCTTTGATTTGGGGTCTTCATGTTCCAAGCGAAATTGCATCCGGCAAAAGTACATTAATGGACGGGGATTGCTTCGGACTAAATGGGGGAAAGACATTATTTTAGCCGGATGATGCTTCTCTTCCCGACATTGGCCAGTCTTTGGGTCTTAGCTGGACTAGTCCTCTGGATTTGGCATGCTCGTCGGTATCGCGGATTAAAGTCAATCTTAGAGCATCCCGGAGCGATTCCAATTAATGAGGAGTTAAAGCCGCTCAGCTTGATTATCTGTTTTCACAATGAAGCGGAAAACTTAAAGCGCTTAATCCCTCATTGGTGCAAGCAAAAATACCCAGACTTTGAAGTGATCCTGGTTGACGACCATAGCGATGATCGAGGAGCAGAAATTGTGCAGAAAGCTCAAAATCAGTATTCCCACTTAAAATTACTGGATAGTTTAGAACGACACGATCGAGGTAAAAAAGCGGCCCTCCGCCGAGGGATTATTGCAGCAAAAAATGAGGCCCTAGTTTTTTGCGATGCCGATTGTGTGCCGGCCAGTCCACTTTGGCTTAAGCATTTGGGTTCGCGCCTAAACCGTAGTGAAGTAGTGCTGGGTTATGGTGCTTTACAAGGAAAGGGCTTTACCGGAATGCTGAGCGATTACGAAACGGTTAGTACGGCATTACGCTATTGGTCCTATGCCTTAAATGGTAAAGCTTATATGGGGGTGGGTCGTAATTTGGCTTATCATCGTTCGTCTATGCGGGCTGTGCAAGCATTAAGTAAACACGAGGATCTCCTTTCGGGAGATGATGACCTCACCTTAAGGGAGATGGCGAATGATTTAAAAGTGGCTTGCATGGGGCACTCTAAGTCATTTACCCTATCGCCCGCTCCCGAGAATTTAAAACACTGGTGGAAACAAAAAGGCCGACATTATTCTACAGCCTGGCGCTATGCCTCCGGTGTGAAGTTTAGTTTGGGACTCGAAGGTTTTTTACAATTGCTTTTTGTGATTTTAGTACCCTTTGCGATTTGGGAACTTCCGTGGTATGTGATTCTAGGCCTGTTCTTAGGACGCTGGTTTTTCTCCGCTTTTCCACGCAAGGAGCATTTTCCTTTAATTCAACATCGTTGGCAAGCCTTATTATGGCCATTCTTCGAAATGGTATGGGCAATTGCCACCACATTGTTGCATCTTCGCAACCTCGTATTAGGACCACCCAAAAAATGGTAAAATGGATTTGATCCGTAACTATTTTCCCAATTTAAGTGAGGAGCAATATCGGCAGTTTGCTGCTTTAGAATCTCTTTACAGTGAATGGAATGCGCAGATCAATGTGATCTCCCGCAAGGATACCGAGCATTTTTATGAGCACCATGTTTTGCACTCTTTAGCCATCGCAAAACTTTGCCGATTTAATCCAGGTGCAGAAGTCTTAGACATTGGTACCGGTGGAGGCTTTCCAGGTATTCCATTGGCGATTTTATTTCCTGAGGCGCAATTTCACTTGGTAGATAGTATTGGGAAAAAAATCAAGGTAGTAGAAGAAGTGGTACAAGCTTTAGGCTTAAAAAATGTTAGTGCCGAGCAAAAACGAGCGGAAAAACTAAATCGCAGTTTCGATTTCATTGTATCGCGAGCGGTAACCCAAATGCCACGCTTTATGGCTTGGACTCGCAATCGAATCCGCAAGGGCAAGGAAGCGGGCAGCATGGCCAATGGTATACTTTACCTAAAAGGAGGCGACTTGCGTGAAGAGTTGGCCGATTTTCCCAAAGCAAAGGTTTATCCTATTAGCAAGTATTTTGAGGAGGAATTCTTCGAAACTAAAAAAATAGTTTACCTGAAGTTTTAGGAATGCTGAAGCCAAGTCTTTACCTAATCGCTTTTTTCTTATTACTTCATCTTACTTCTTGCACGAAGCCAAACTATCGGCGCGCTCAAGTTTTAATGACCGGTGCGCCAAGTGGATTTTTTGAGCAATCACAATTGTCGATGATTGCCTATGAAAACGATTCGGGTAATTTGGTGGTTCAAAGAGTTAAATTACCCGATTATACTAAAATTGCTAGGCCTGGGGATAGTGTGGAGATTTCCGGTAATTATCCCAATTTAGATTTCGGAGCTTTAATCAAATTCCCAAAGAAGACGGAAGATGGGAAGGCGCTTTACATTAGGCATCAATCTGGTTGGCACGAGCATTTGTTTTTTGAAAGAGGAATCCTCTTTTATTATGTGCTCGATAATAAGGATGAATTTATAGAATGGAGTTTCTATAACTACTTGGCTGAGCCAGATGAAGACCAAGTACTCGCTTACGACTTAGGGGTAAATTCCGAACCGTACTTTAGAATTACAGGTGATATACACGGGGAATTCTTGTTTGTAGAGAATCAGCCCGAGCCTTTTTACCTTTTGAAAAGTTTCTGATTTAGTCCGAGTGAGGATTACTAAATGCCGTATCCTGCAAGAATTTATAATCGGTAAGGGTTCGTAAAAATGCAGCTAAGGCTTGTTTTTGGCCATCGCTCCAATTTCTTCCGATTCCAGCCGCTTTCATATTCGGATCTACATTCACATGTTTATGTCCACCGAAATTGTAGAAACCGATCAGGCTATCTAAATTAGGAATACTACCATCGTGCATATAGGGGAAGGAGAATTCCACATTACGCACACTCGGCACTTTAAACTTACCCACATCAGTAGGATCGTTGGTTACTTCAGCGCGACCTTCATCATCGTAATTTGCTTTTAAGCCATTGTTTATGAATTGCAAATCTCGGCCAAAGGCTCCGAATTGATAACGTGTTTCGCGCTCACCATGGCAATGGAAACAATCGCCTCCAAAACCACCATTAGGATCAAAGTCGGAGGTGAATAACTCATAACCCCTTTGTTCCAAGGCCGTGAATTGAGCTCCGGTTTGCATGCGGATAACCGAGTCAAATTTGGAGTTGGCTGAAATCATTGTTCTTTCAAACTGTGCAATGGCCTTGGCAATTCTTTCGGGAGTAATAGTAGCATCGCCAAAAGCAGCGGTGAACATTGGAGGATAAATCGGATCAGCCGAAAGACGCTGAATAACGGTAGCAAGATCATTATTCATTTCCACGGGATCCTTAATGGGGTGCAGAGATTGCTCTTCTAAGCTGGTAACTCTTCCATCCCAAAAGAAATTTTCTTGAAAGGCTAAATTGAAAATGGGCATGGCCTTACGGCGACCAAATATCCCTTGGGTACCCACCGAAGTAGGGGTAGCATCAGTGAAAGCCCGCTCTTGAATATGGCAAGAAGCACAAGATATGGTGTTGTCTTCGGAGAGCGACTTTTCATAAAATAAAAAACGGCCAAGCTCAATGGCCTCTTCCGTCATGGGATTATCGGCAGGAATATTAGCGGGGGGAAAGCCCGTTGGGACCACCAAATTGTAAGGTGTGCCTACAACTTGACTATCACTTCCGGTAGGTTCATCATCCTTACATTGGGAAAGGCCAAAAACGGCTATTCCTAAAAAACCTATAACTGTCCATTTGCG
>CATMQD010000209.1 GCA_950073045.1 uncultured Flavobacteriales bacterium
GTGCTGAATATTAGCTGCTTAGTATTGGTCCACCAACCATTGCTCTAGCAAAATCAAGTCTAAAGTCTAGCGTCTAAGATCTAGCGTCTAATGTAAGAGACGTGAGATATGAGATTTGAGAAGTGAGACTTTGAGCAGGGACAAAACTTCAATTCTGCTAAAGAGCTTAGAGCATAGAACCGAGAACATAGAGCGGCCTGAGCTATGATATTGTAAAGGGAAATTAGTGGAGAGGCTACCTCATACTAAAACTAAGAGCGACGCTAAGGAGCGTGCACAGAGGAGCCTAAAAGTACCCGAATAGAATCCTTCCGAAATTAAGGGAGGGGTTTTCTCGAGTGGGATTCCTAGGGCCTAGGTGCAAGTTTTACACTATCCAAGTTTCCTTCGGGATGCATTTCTTGTAGGTAATTTTCCCATTCTACATTTAGAATCTCCCCTTCTTTAGCATTGTAAATGATGAAAGGTGGTTCTATATCAATAAACCAGTAGCGGCAAATAAGGAATACATCCTCATACAGCCATTTAACGTGCCAGGGCCTAATTTCAGATGAAGTACCTAGTGCCTGACCTAAACTATTAGGGCCAAGGATGCGCACTTCAGAAGCCTGCTTATAACCATGTATTTCAAGTGAATAAGGATCGCAGGGAAAAGGCTCAACCAAAATGTAAAAATGTATTGGATCAATAAAAACAATGGCGTGACTCCTTAGGAGGCCGTAGTCTCGTGAAGTAGTAGTTAACTGAAAAAGAGAGGGTGTTTCTAGAACCACACTGCTATCACACAGGCAGGCAATTTTATAGATTCCATCCTGATAGAAAGAGAAAAATCCAGCTTCTTTAAGGTCTTCTCTTAATGGCTTATAGGCTTTACTTCTTATTTCTATTAGCGTTCTCTTTATGCGTCTAAAATCCTTAATATTTATTTGGCCAGGCTCACTAGCCGCGCTTTTCTCAATGAAAAAGAATGGTCTAACATGATAAGTAGTTTGGTAATTACTGCTGTCAAGTAGCTCTTGCCCAACTAAGAATTGGAGCGAAAGGTCTAAAGCCTCCATTAGATTTATCCGATCAGCACAGATCCTTATGGTCGATTCTACAATTGATAGATTAAGGGAGTCACTTTGCTTTAGTTTCCTTAGTGATTCTTGAGAATTGCTATAGTCTGAGATATACACGCTAGGCTCGGTTTTAGAGAAGCTTATGTACCGTTGACCTATATGCCAAGTGCCACTGTAAGGTATAAGATCTATTAAAATATGGTCTTCAATATTGAGTTTCTTGCACGCATCATTAAGCATTTGGGCTAATAGATAGGCATCATCTTGCACCTGTTTGTAGCTGTAGGTATATATACTAAGTTGTACTTGTCCAAACTGACAACTAAATCTACTGGCACTGTGGGCAAGACTTGTTTGTAAGGCTAGGCAGAAGAAGATGAGCGTAAATATTTTGGACATATCTTTTCTTTATGGACGAAGGATTGCTTTTAAGTGGTCTGGTAAATAATCACAAAACTCCAAATTAATTTACAATTATAAAATATTGATCTGAGTGGCCTTCTGCGAATAAAGCTAAAGTTGGGGCATTCAAGGGGTAGATATGCGCTTAGAAGGGCTCTATTCGCTTTTTTTGTTTTTCACATTAAGGAAAAAGCGCTGTTCTTAAAGAAAATGACCTCCTTAAAAGAAGCTCTCAAGATTTACTCTAGAGCAAAATATTTTTGCTCGCCAGCAAATTTTTTTTGCTCCAGAACAAATTACACTTACAGGCGAGCAAAAATATTTTGCTCACCAGCAAATGGCATGTTTAGGGTCACCAGGGGCTTCGACTTTAAGGCTAATATTCTTTTTCGGTCATTTTAATCTTTAGAAAGCCCCTATTCTAATCCATTTTAAGGTCCTAGAAATTTTTAAAAGAGAAAGGAGAAATTCTGAGGAAGCAGAGCCTTTGCATTTTCGTACCTTTCCGAACCCTAAATATTTAGCATGCACAAAAGATTACTACTCAGCGTTTTATTAAGTTTAGGCTTTGTGGCCAGCCAAGCCCAGAACCTAGTTTCCATTACCCCCTTGGATACCATTACCAAGGTTTCGCTTAACTTTTTAGCGAATGGACTCGCCAAATACGATGTAGCAAGTTATAAGATTACCTATCAAACGCCGGATGTAGATGGCAACACCAGTATTGCCAGTGGTTTAATGGCGGTGCCTTTAGTAGCTTGTGATAGCATTGCGCTAACTTTATATTGTCATGGTACGGTGCTCGAGCGCAATGATGTTCCTAGTCGTAATAATTTAGAATCTATTCTCGGTAAAATTGGTGCGGCCCGTGGTTATGTGGTTGCCATGCCCGATTATTTAGGCTTGGGCGATTCCCCCGGTTTACACCCTTATTTACATGCCGAAACTCAGGCCACCGCCTCCCTCGATTTGATGCGCGCTATTCGTCAGGCTTTAGCCGATAGCATTAGCGGTTACCCTTTAAATAGTGAGGTTTTCCTAACTGGTTATTCTCAGGGCGGACATGCAGCAATGGCTACCGCGAAATATATTCAGGATGAAAATTTAGAATCGGAGTTTAATGTAGTGGCGACCGCACCCGCTAGTGGTCCTTATAATTTAGCGGGATCCCAATCTACCGTATTCCTTTACGATCAGCCTTATAGCAATCCCGGTTATGTGGTTTATCTCCTTTTAGGCATGAATGAGGCTTATGGACAGAGCTTGTTCAACAGTCCTTCCGAAATTCTAAAGGCCCCTTATGATGTATTAATCCCGCCTTATTTTAATGGCAATTATCCCATGGATTCGGTAAACTCCAAACTACCCGCCAATGTGAGTGGCTATATCGAAGACTCCATTTTACAGGCTTTTATTGCCGATAGTGTTAATCAGACTTACTGGTTGTGGAATATTCTAAATGAGAATACCAATTACGACTGGCGTCCAGATATGCCAGTGCGCATGTACTATTGCACTGCTGATGAGCAGGTGAACTTCCAAAATGCCTTGGATGCTGAAGCGGCCATGCTTGCCAATGGTGCTACAGATGTAAAAGCTTTCAGCAAAGGACCATTTAATCATGGTGGTTGCGTGGCACCAGCAGTAGAAGGTGCAGTGCGCTTTTTCGACAGTTTAACCACCAGCTGCACTGCCTTTGTTGGTTTAGACGCTTGGGCGGCTAATTCCTACGAGCTTTATCCTAATCCCTTCCGCGATGAAATTCGCATTGAAGGCATAAATGGCGAAGCGAGTATTCGCATGCTAGATATCAATGGCCGTTTGGTTTATCAGAAAGAGGTGTTTGGCTCCACCCGTCTTAAGGTGGCGCATTTACCCAAAGGCATTTATTTAGTGGAGATTGTTGAGGCTTCGAGAGTGAGTCGAATGAGGGTGTTGAAGGAATTTTAGTATTTAGTACTTAGTACTGAGTACGCTCGCAAGCTCGCTTTTAGATTTGATTCTGCTAGAATAGAAGGCTTAGGATTTTCTAGCAGAATCAAGTCTAACAGGAAGCGCAGCGACCGATCTAGGGTCTAACAGCTTCGAATACATTCGGAGCGATCTAATATCTGTGAGCGAAGCTCACTAAAAGCGAACAAAGTGAGCTTACTAAATACTAAATACTAAGTACTAATTACTCTGACCGTAAGTTCCCCAATTCCTGAACTAAAGCCTGTGCTTTCTCCCAGTCCTGCATCATTTTCTCCAGGCGCTGCTTATCCGCTTCGTACTTTTCATAAAAATCGGGTTCCTGACTAAGTTCTTTGAAAGCTTCGGGGTCGTGGAGCTTGGCGTCGAGATCTTCTAATTTAGTTTCGAGCTTTTCGATCTTCGCTTCTAAGGATTGAACATCCTTCTCGGCTTTACGCAGGTCTTTGTCCAATTGCTTGCGCTCGGCATAGCTAAGGCCATTATCCTCTTTCTTCGCTTCGACTTTTGTTTCTTTCGCCACCGGGTCGTTTTTCTCCAGCTGACGGAAGTCCTCTAATTTCCGGGCCTCAAGGTATTCGTCGATATTCCCTAAAAACTCCCGCACTTTACCATCTTTAAACTCAAAGATCTTATCCGCTAAGTTTTGCAGGAAGTGACGGTCATGAGATACTACTATCAAGGTTCCATCGTATTGCAGTAAGGCATTTTTTAGCATGTCCTTACTCTTTAGGTCCAGGTGATTGGTAGGCTCATCCATAATCAGGAGATTATGCGGAAAGAGCAAGAGTTTACAGAGGGCCAAGCGACCTTTCTCCCCACCGCTAAGCACCTTTACCTTTTTATCTACATCCTCACCACTAAACAGGAAGGCACCGAGGTAATCCCGGGCTTTCTTGCGCAGATCCTCGGGGGCAGCATCCTCTATGGTGCTCAATAGGGTTTTAGCACCGTCTAGGGTTTTGGCTTGCTCTTGGGCGTAATAGCCGAACTCTACATTATGACCAAGCTCTAAAATGCCGCTATGCTCAATATTTTCGGCGATGATCTTTACCAAGGTAGATTTCCCCTGACCATTCTGACCTACAAAGGCGATTTTCTCCCCTCGGTTAACCTCGATATTTACATCCGCAAAGATCTTTTTAGGGCCGTAAGACTTACCCAGCTTTTCGGCTCTAAGCGCAACTTTCCCGGAGCGTGGAGCGGGAGGGAAGCGGAAGTTTATTTTCCGACTATCGTCATCGTCTATTTCTATGCGCTCCATCTTTTCCAGCTTCTTAATCAGGTTTTGAGCAAAAGCGGCCTTGGAGGCTTTATAGCGGAACTTTTCAATCAGTTCTTCGGTATGCTTAATCTCCTTCTCCTGATTCTTCTGCTCCTGCATTTGCAGGGTCCTACGTTCTTCCCGTAGGGCCACAAATTTGGAATAGGGTACTGGGTAGTCGTAAACCTTGCCATTAACGATCTCCACCGTGCGCTTGGTGATATTATCTAAGAAGGTGCGGTCATGCGATACCATTACAATGGCGCCTTCATAATCCTTTAAAAAGCTTTCCAGCCAGATGATGGAGTTTATATCGAGGTGGTTGGTGGGCTCATCCAGCAGCAGCACATCATGTTTGGCGAGTAAGAGCTTAGCGAGTTCAATCCGCATGCGCCAGCCACCGCTAAATTCATTGGTTTGGCGATGGTAATCACTGGCCTTAAAACCTAAACCCTGCAAGATTTTCTCTAAGTCGGCATGATAGGTATAGCCCCCTACCAAATTAAAACGCTCGGTATAATGATTCAGATCCTCAATCAGTTTCAGATAGGAATCGGTTTCATAGTCCTCCCGAGTAGCAAGTTGGTGATTAATGTCATCGATAGCCGCTTGGAGTTCTTTAATTTCGCCGAGTGAAGTTTCGGCTTCCTCCCAAACGGTGCGACCGTCGTGTAGCGGCAATTCTTGAGGGAGGTAACCTACCTTAAAATCTTTGGGTTTGGAGATATTTCCAGAGTCTACACTGGCTTCTCCGGCAATAGTTTTAAGGAGGGTAGATTTACCCGCGCCATTACTTCCTACTAAGCCGACTTTCTCGCCCGGATTCACCAAAAAGGAGATTCCGTTAAAGAGCATTCGGTCGTTTAATTGTAATAAGAGTTTATTGATCCCTAGCATGGGGCAAAAATAGAATTTAGATTATGTCGGTGTTTTCAAAAGGAACGAAGTTGCACAGTATTCTCAACATGTCTTGTCCACGTTGCCAAGAAGGTGAGGTTTTTGAAGAAAAAAACCCTTACAAACTAGGGACTTTGTTTAAGATGCATGAGAATTGTCCGCATTGTGGACTACGCTATGAGGTGGAGCCGAGTTTCTTTTATGGGGCCATGTATGTGAGTTACGGCTATTCGGTGGCCTTATTTGTGGCCACTTACATTATTATGAATTGGATTTACGAGCCTTCTATTACGGATATCATAATAGCGCTGGCGGTAGTGGTGATTGTATTAGCACCGGTAGTCTTGCGCTTATCGCGAATAACCTGGCTTAATATTTTTGTGAAATACAATCCCGAAAAACGCGGACCTAAATTGAAATAAAGCGCTGCAGGTCCCAATTGGGATTTACGGCTTTATCTTCTAGGAGATATTCGCAAAAATGCTTACTCAAGTAGGGACCCATTAAAACGCCA